>JAFTAG010000217.1 GCA_017458655.1 Ruminiclostridium sp.
AAGAACAAGTCGAAAACGCGGAAAAATTTGTTAAAGCAGTAAAAGAATATCTGCAAAGCAGGTGACAATATGAAAACAAAAACCAAGATAATAGCAGCAGCGGCACTGATAGCTATAGCCGCGGCGGCTGCGGCAGCGTGCGTGAAGAAATGCAAAGAGCGCTCCGACGGTCGCAAAATAACCATAAATATGAGATCGCAGGCGACTTCCGTTCCCGGGCAGGGCGTGGGCTCCGCGTATATGGAGCAGGTGGCGCTTGTAAAGGAAACACTCGGCGACAGGTTCAGGGTCACGGAAAACAAGCATTACAGAGCCGATATCACCCACTACCACACGATAAGCCCGCAGTATCTGCTGCTCAAACCCTTCGAGGCGGGGAAGGGCGCGTCCGTGGGGTATGTGCATCTGCTCCCCGAAACGGTGGAAACGAGCATAAGCCTGCCGAAGTTCGCGAGAAAGATATTCTATTGGTATATGATAAAATTCTACGCGAGCATGGACTATCTCGTGACTGTCAACCCCTACTTCATCGGAAGGCTCGAGCACTACGGGATACCGCGTGAACGCACCACCTACATACCGAACTATGTTTCGAGCGAAAAGTTCCACCCGCTCCCGAAGGAAGAAAAGATGAGGCTGCGCGAGAAATACGGCATTCCCACGGACAAGTTCGTTGTGGTATGCGCGGGACAGCTTCAGGTGCGCAAGGGTTTTTTCGATTTTCTGAAAATAGCGGAGGAAATGCCCGATATGGTATTCGCCTGGGCGGGGGATTTTTCGTTCGGCGCGATAACCGACGGCTATAAGGAGATCTGCGCCGTGAAGGAGGATCCCCCCGAGAACTTAAAGCTGCTCGGAATGATACCGCGCGACGATATGAACGAGATATACAATATCGGCGATGTGATGTTCCTGCCGTCGTTTGAGGAGCTTTTCCCGATGACGATACTCGAGGCTATGTGCGCGAATATACCGATACTGCTGCGCGATCTCGATATATATAACGACATACTGTTTGATTTCTATTACCGAGAAACATCTGTCGAGGGCTTTATAAACGAGCTGAAAAAGCTGCGCGACAACAAGGCTTACTACGCGGCGGGCGTCGAGGCGTCGATACGCGGCAACGCGTTCTACTCGAAGGAGCACGTTGCCGGGATGTGGGACGAATTCTACACGAAGGTTTACGAATCGAGCCGTTGAAAATACAATAAAACGACCCCTGCCGACTGCGGGGGCCGCGTAAAATGCGCATTTATATTCACAGCTTGAGCTGCTTCTTTATCTGAGCTTCGCTGCTCTTGATAAGGCTCAGCAGCGAAGCGGACTGCTTCGGATATTCCGACTCTATCAGCACCGTGGATATCTCGGGATTGTCGGGGTCGGGGTCTTTGAGCATTTCGGTGATATCCGCCTCGGCGATATGGATCCCGGCATCGGCGTAGTGAAGAGATTTGTTGTCCGCAATACCGAACATTGTCTGACTGTTGTTCCTGTTTGAGCGGAATATCAGCCGGAACACCTTATATACGGTGAGGTCGAGCATCGACGTTACCGAAACGCTGAACCGCGAATCGCCTATCTTGTCGAGCAGGCCGTAGATTATATCTATACTGTTTATCAGCAGCTTTTTTGACAGCGTAAGCGAGATATTCGCGCCCGCCTGCGCTTTTGTCTGCGGCTCGGCATCGGGGATATCGTTCTCGGTGATGATGCTGCCCGATGTTGTCGCGGAGCGCCCGAGCAGGTAATCGGTGCTGACATTGTAATAGTCGGCGACTTTTACAAGAAAATCAAGCCCGCATTCACGCTTGCCCTTCTCGTAATGCGACAGCAGAGCCTGTGCAACTCCGAGATCGGCTGCGGCCGCTTTCTGGCTTATATGGCGCTCCTTACGGAGCAGGGCGAGTATTCTCGGAAAATCTGAATTCATCGGATCAAGCCTTTCGGTAGAAATAAAGCGGAATCCTTTATAATTCCGCTTTGTATATTATATCTGAAATTTGCTGGATTGTAAAGTGGCATTTTCGACAAAAAAAACGGAGTTTTGCGGGGCTTTAATATGATTTAAAGCACTTCAAACGCAGGACTGCCGCTTAAGGGAGAAAGCTATGAAGAACTACACACTGTATCTGATACGACACGGTATCACACAGGGCAATCTCGACGGGAAGTATATCGGACTTACCGACCTGCCGCTGTGCGATGAGGGCTACTACGCGATAACGCGATACGCCCATGAGCATCTGTACCCGGACGTGCAGAAGGTCTATTCAAGCCCGCTAAAACGCTGTCTGGAGACTGCCGACATCATCTACCCCGACCGCTACGTCAGGCAGATCGACAACATTGCGGAATGCGATTTCGGGGAATTTGAGGGCAAGACACAGCGGGAGCTCGAAGACCTCCCCGAATATCTCGAATGGATAAAGGGCGGGTTTGACGCGAAAGCTCCGGGCGGCGAGACTATGGAGGAATTCACGCTGCGCTGTCTGGACGGGCTCGAGGAGATATTCAAGGATATGATGCACGAGCAGATCACCCGGGCGGCCGTGATAACGCACGGCGGCGTGATAATGAACCTGTGCGCGGGATACGGGCTGCCAAAGGGGAGACCCGCCGATTTCGTGATAGGGCAGGGCGAGTGCATACAGATAGCACTGTCAACGTTCCTGTGGCAGAAAGGCCCCGTGTTTGAAATTGTTGGGAGGATAGTGTAATGACGGATTTTAAAATGGGCTGCAGCGAGAAATGCAGCCGTGAGTATGTGAAGATGTCGATGATGGGCACAACGTTCACGTCGATGCTGCCGATGGTGATCTGCGCGGCGCTGCTGACAGCAATCCCGATAATCGGCGTTATCGGATTTTTTATGACAAACAGCGTAATAATGCTGATAGCGGGGGGCTGCGGGCTTCTTATCGGCGCGGGCGTCGTCATTTTTCTGCGGGTATCGCTGAACAGAGCCGCCAAGAAGCTGCGCGCCGTCTATGAGAAGCTTGACGGGCTGGTGTGCTCGGTCGCGGAGGACAGTATCATCATAGTGCGCGACAACGCACCTCACAGGGTGATCGACTGGCGCGACGTTGAAGCCGTGCTCAAGGGCAAGGACGCGTATTATCTGAAAATAAAAGACAATATGCTTATAATTCTCGAAAAAGACAGCGTTCTCTCGGGAACCTTCGAGGAGACCGAGGAGCTGATGCAGAGCAGGTTCGGGGACAGTAAATGAGCGCGCCGGATATAAATTACGGCAAGGCGCTCGAGAAGAAGCTTCGGGAGCTCCGGGAGAGCGGTATCACGCCCACGCTCCTGCTGCATTGCTGCTGTGCCCCGTGCAGCAGCGCGGTCCTCGAATACCTCACGGCCGCGTTCAGAATAACGGTGTTTTTCTTCAATCCGAACATCTCGGAGCGTGAGGAATACGAAAAGCGCGCGAATGAGCTCAAACGCCTGCTTGAAATGCAGCCAGCCAAAAATCCCGTCACCTACACCGAGGGAGCCTACGCTCCCGAGCGCTTTTACGAGGCGGTAAAGGGTTACGAGCATATCGGGGAGGGCGGAGAGCGCTGCTTTCGCTGCTACCGCCTGCGCATAGCCGAGGCCGCCGATATGGCAAAGCAGGGCAATTTCGATTACTTCACCACCACGCTCTCCATAAGCCCCCTCAAAAACGCCAAAAAGCTCAATGAGATAGGCGCCGAGGAATCCCGGCGCGTAGGCATACCCTACCTCTACAGCGACTTCAAAAAGAACGAGGGCTATAAGCGCTCTATTGTCCTCTCCAAAGAGTACGGCCTCTACCGCCAGAACTTCTGCGGGTGTAAATTCAGCAGAGCGGAGAGAGAAGGCTGAAAACCATACACAGTGGCTCTGATAAACCCCTAACATCATTCTTTTCCTTTCTTCCGCTAATTGCCACTCACAGCAGACAGCCAAAGAAAAAAAGAAACACCGACCCTCACAACAAAAACTCGGGGCTTTCGCCCCGAGTCTTTTTTATCAGTTGAGTTTCCAGATATCGCGAGCATAGTCAGTGACCGCTCTGTCGGCACTGAAAATGCCCGACCCTGCGATATTCGCCAGCGACATCTTGTTCCACTTGATAAGATCCATATACGCGGCGCTTGCCTTGCCCTGCGTATTTCTGTAGCTGTCGAAGTCCGCGAGGCACATATACTGATCGATGTAGCGGATAGCGTTTGCGACCTCATCGAAGGTCGCGCCGTTGAAGCCGCGGTACATAGCGTCGATAGCGCCCCTTATGGTATCGTTGCGGTCGTAGTAGCCGTCCGGCGAGTAGCCGTTCGTGCGCATTACGCCGACCTCGGGAGTGGACATACCGAAGATGAAGATGTTGTCATCGCCCACCTGCTCGTGTATCTCGACATTCGCGCCGTCATAGGTCCCCATTGTGATAGCGCCGTTGAGCATCAGCTTCATATTGCCCGTGCCGCTCGCTTCCGTACCCGCGAGGGATATCTGCTCGGAGATCTCGGCAGCCGGCATAAGAAGCTCGGAGAGCGTTACGCGGTAATCCTCAAGGAATATAACGCTGAGCTTCTGATTGAGCGCGGGATTTTTCTTGAGCTCCTCGCCTATGCACCAGATGAGCTTTATTATCTGCTTTGCCATATAGTAGCCCGGAGCTGCCTTGGACGCGAAGATGTAGGTCTTCGGCTGGAATGCCGCGTCGGGATTGTTCAGCAGGAAGTTATAGTCGGCGATGATGTTCAGCGCGTTGAGCTGCTGACGCTTGTATTCATGCAGACGCTTTACCTGCACGTCGAATATGCTGTCGGGATTGAGCTTTGTGCCGGTATTTGCCAGCACCCACTTCGCAAAATCTTCCTTGTTCTTGCGCTTTATCTCGGAGAGCTGACGGAGCACCTCGCTGTCGTTGGCGAACTGTCTCAGCTTTGCGAGCTCACCGCCGTCCTTCTTGAAGCCGTCGCCTATGCACTCGGAAATGAGCTTTGTGAGGCGGGGATTGGACTGGAGCAGCCAGCGGCGGTATGCGATACCGTTTGTGACGTTGGTGAATTTATACGGTGTGAGCTCATACTCGTCGTGGAACACACTGTCCTTGATGATCTCGCTGTGCAGCTTGGAAACGCCGTTTACGGAGTGGGAAGCAGCAACGCACAGTGTAGCCATTCTTATCTGGTTGTTCACGAAGATCGACATAGCGCTTACCTTCTCGGGCGGGAGGGTCTCGGAGAGCTTCTCGCAGTAGCGTCTGTTGATCTCGCAGATTATCGTGTAAATTCTCGGAAGAACGCGCTCGATGAGGTTCTGATCCCACTTTTCAAGCGCTTCCGCCATAACGGTGTGGTTGGTGTAAGCGAAGGTACGGCATACGATATCCCAGGACTTGCCCCATTCGTAACCGCAGTCGTCCAGCAGTATGCGCATAAGCTCGGGGATCGCAAGCGTCGGGTGAGTATCGTTGACGTGGATAGCTACCTTGTCCGGCAGGTTCTCGAGCGTGCCGTATATGTTCATGTGGCGCATTACGATATCGCCGACAGATGCGGCGCACATGAAATACTGCTGACGCAGACGGAGCGCCTTGCCCTCGAGGTGGTTGTCGTTCGGGTAGAGCACCTTTGTCAGGGAGTGAGCGATATTGCTTGCGCCGAGAGCGTTGGTGTAGTCGCCGGCATTGAACGCATTCATATCGAAGGACATGCTCTTTGCGCTCCACAGACGCAGCTTGGAGATACCCTCGCTGTCGTAGCCGGAAACATACATATCATAAGGCACCGCGAGGACGGTGTTGTAGTTGACATGGGAGATATGGTGGTAATCATTGTCCCAGTATTCACGCACTTCGCCGTCGAAATGCACTTCGATAGCCTGATCCTCGATCTTTGTGAGCCACGAGCCGCCGCCGGGGAGCCAGTCATCCGCAAGCTCGGTCTGCCAGCCGTCGATTATCTTCTGCTTGAAGATACCGTATTCGTAAAGCAGCGAGTAACCGGTTGCGGGATAAGCACAGGTAGCCATACCGTCCATATAGCAGGCTGCAAGACGTCCGAGACCGCCGTTGCCGAGGCCTGCATCGGGCTCCTCGTCATAGATGGCATCGGGCTTTATCTTATATTCGTCCTTCAGCACCTTCTCGACGGTAGCATTGAGGCCGAGATTATAGAGGGAGGTCTTGAGCGAACGTCCCATAAGGAATTCCATAGAGATGTAGTAAACCTGCTTCTTGCCCATGGAATTGCACTTTGTCATAAAGGTATGGCGCTTTTCGCGCATATACTCCACGACAATTTTGGAAAGCGCCTTATATATCTGTGTGCTCGTCGCTTCCTCCGGCCCTATACGAAAGTCGTACTGAAGCGTCTCTTTCAGCTTTTTGCTGATCTGTTCGGGTGTGTAAGGTGATGTCATATCCTATCCATCCTCCTGTTGATTTGAGTAATGAGTGAGGGTACCGACCCTGCTCTATATACTAAAGGCTATACTGCCACATACTATGATTATAGCACATTTCCTTTCAAATTTCAACACTTTTTCATTATTACACAAAAAAATGACGTATTTTGTCGATTATACCCATAAAGTTGAAAAAATTCTGTTGAAAAATCACAACTGATTTGTGGATAATGTATCGCTGCCCCACCCCCTGCCCCCTCCCCGAGGGGAGGGGGGTGGCTTTTTATGCGGGGACTGCGCCCCCGCGCGCCCTCTTTGCAGCCTCTTTTGGCAGCATAAAAACGCTCTCCGCCGCCGAAGGCGGGGGAGAACGATAAGGGGGTCATATTTTATCCAGAAGCTCTGAGAAGCTGTGGATATATAGGTCGCATTCGGCGCGGATAAGCTCCGCGTCCCGCTCGGAGGCCTCGTCATACACGCCGACGGTGCGGAAGCCGCCTGCCTTTGCTCCGCGTATGGCGACAAGGATATCCTCGAAAACGACAGTCTCCGCGGCATTGATGCCGAGCCGTCCGCAGACCAGCTCATATACGTCGGGGAACCCTTTTTTCCGTGCGCATTCGTTCACCGACGCGACAGCGCCGAAATGCCCGTAAATCCCGCATCTTTTCAGCGCGGGAATATACAGCTCCTCACTGCTCGCGGTAGCGACCGCAAGCTTTACGCCGGCGGCTTTGAGCTTGTCGAGACAGGCGAGCGCGCCGGGCTTGAGCTCCACCTCGTTCGTGTAGAATTTCACCGCGTCCGCGTGCCATTCCCGCATCATTTCCCCGGGCGTGTCGGTCAGTCCGAACCGCTCCTTGGTGTATATGGCGGTCTCCTCAGCGCCGAGGTGGGCTATTGCAAGCATATAGTCGTCGGGGACTTTGTCAATGCCGCGCTTGGCAAGAAATCGGGCGTCAATGTCGCTCCAGCACCGCATCGAATCGAGCAGAGTGCCGTCGAGGTCGAACACGGCGGCCTTTGCGCGCAGGATATCGTCCGCTGTCATTGTTCCCCGGCCTTTGCCCTGATATAAGTTGTAAGAAGGTCGGCCGCCTTGTCTATGCCGATGTCGGAATTTACCGAGATATCGTAGGTCTGCACCTTCCCCCAAGCGTCGTCGGCGAAGTAATTGTAATAAGCGATACGGCTCTTGTCCTTCTTCCTGATATACAGGGGGTAATTGTCGGACTGCTCGCCGTATTCGTCCCTCACGCGCGCTACACGGCTCTCGAGCGGCGCGGTGACAAACACGTTTATCACCCCGCTGTATCCGCGCAGCACATAATCCGCGCACCGTCCGACTATAACACAGCTTTCCTTCGCGTAAAGATCCTTTATGACACGGGACTGTGCTATGAAGATCATATCCGATGCCGGAAGTATCTGGCTCCCGATGTACAGATGATATAGCAGGCTCTGCGTCTTTTTCTGGTCGTTGCGGCGGACAAAATCTTCGGTATAGCCGCTTTCTTTTGCAACAAGCGACAGCAGCTCGCCGTCGTAATACCCGATACCAAGCTCGTCGGCAAGCTTTCTTCCGATAAGTCGGCCGCCCGAGCCGTATTCTCTTGATACGGTAATAACGGTTTTCTTCATGTCAGCACCGTCCTTTCTGCTGTTTCTTTTGTTACATTATAGCATTTTTTTTGATTTTTGTCAATGTCTCTGCTCCTTTGACCGGTCGTTATCCGCTTGTCAATGGTGTCCAAAAACAATTTTTGCTCTGTTATCTGTGCAAAAATTCTTTTCGGAGCCTCCCTTGACAAGCGAATTGCGTGTGTAAAGCATTTGCCTTGTATGGCGGCATCCGTGCCGCCCTTTGAGCAAATGCACAATGCCTCCTGCATTGGTCGGTGCGCGCCGACGGGGCAGGGTGGGAAGGCGGCGACGGCCGCACCGAATCCGCGTCAAAATTTTCTG
>JAFTAG010000218.1 GCA_017458655.1 Ruminiclostridium sp.
CTTTCCTGCAATACCGGCGGAGATGCTGACGCGGCAGTATTCACTATCGCGGCTTTCCTCGGAAAGGCAGGCATCAGCGTCGAAAACTCAAAGAGCGGCGCTCTCGTAACGAACTACTACAAGGCAGACACGAACTTCGACGGCAAATACAATTCCAAAGATACACTCGCAGGCAAGGGACTCAATCTCTACTGCCTCACTTCCGGTGTAAGTTTCTCCTGTGGAAACCTCGTTCCCTGCGTATTCAAGGAAGACAGTCATGTATCCATAATCGGTCAGAAGTCCTCCGGCGGCGCTTGCACGGTAGGCACTATCTCCACGGCAACAGGCGCGGTAATGAACATTTCCGGCAACTTCCGCCTGAGCTACACCAAGAACGGTTCGTTCTATGACGTTGACCAGGGTGCGGAGCCGGATTATGCAATTTCCAAGCTCGAACACTTCTATGACAGAGAATGGCTCACCAACTACATTGACTCTCTTGCATAATTGAGTTAATACTGTTTCTCGACTGAATGTCCGTAACCTGACGCAGTCGGTAAAAATGCTACGGGAACGGCATATAAAGCCGTTCCTTAGCTTTTTTATGATCCGGTGTATCGTCAAGAACTGCATATTCCGGATATACCGGTATAAACAAATTTATTCAAAGGAGTATTATAACATGAACAAAAGACTCAAAAGAACGATCAGCGCCGTGCTTGCAAGCGCGGTAATGCTCACGTAAATGACAGGCACACAGGTGATCGCGTCTGCGGACAGCACATCTGTTACCGCAGCTGCGACAGCCGAAAAGACCTACAAGATCACCAGCAAGAACGTTACTACCTATCTGCATACTTATAATGACAAATCAAAGACAAAGGTCGTTGTCGATAAGCATCTCTGCAAACATACCAATGTGCTTATATTCAGCCGCCGCTAAATAAATTCTTTCGCGATCATAGTAATAAGTACAGGAATGACGGCGTGTTCATAAGAAGTTACCGAACTTGTCGGAAAGGTCATTGTTCTTGCTTCCATTCTTTGTGGCTGTATAATGTTATACGGAAGCGAAATTTCAGATTCGCGCAGGATACCGGATATTGCAGGAAGCAGGATAACCGTGAGCGTTTCTTTCAACGCGGAATGGAGCACTTTATCCGCGGTCGGGAAAAACAATGTGCTCGCAAGCATCAAAGCGATCGGAAACCGGAAATCCGCAAGAAACATATATCTTTTTCCGAGACTGTGGTATTCCCGGGAAACCGGTCCTGTATCACACGGTCCCGGATACAATCTATGTAAAAGTTTCTGAGGCAGTAAAGTGCCTCGATCAAAGTGGCTGCTTTTTGGGATAAGGTGACAAACAGTTCCGACAGCTCAAAAACACAGAGAATATTAAAAAAACGGTATCATAAGCGATTTGATCTCGTTTATGATATTCTCTTTCAGACTGCGTCTCCTCGGCGCGTAAAAATATCCCGAAAGCGCAAAAAATGCAAATAATGCGGGAAATGCAAATCCCACTATTACATTCTTGAATATAGAGGGAGCGATGATGTGATAAAAAGCACAAATTACTGCTATCCCTTTTATCATATCGACAAATCGCACTCTTTTTTCTGTTCTGTCATAGTTTATATTATCTCCGATTTTTGTAATATCAGAGATCCTGATAACGGGTCTTATTTTTTATCTCGCGGCAAGCAGTGTGTTCTGAAAGTCGGTAAGTGCGGCTTTGAGCTCCGCGTCGCTTGCATTATTGTATTTCCCCGCGTTGATGTCATCGCCGAATGCCTGAGCGATGCTCCAGAATTCGTTTGGGAACTGTTTCTGATCCTTGCAGTACGCAAACTGCTCCGAAAGAGCGGTGAGCGCAAGATCGTTCTTTATGATATCTGACTGCTGCGCTTTAAGGTTTGAAGGTCCCCAACCGTCCGCGTCATACCTTGCAAGCTGCATTTCTTCTCCCGAAAGATGATCCGCTATCATGTGACAGAAGACGGTCGTATCACTGTCCGTATGCGGCTTTACACCAATCAGCTTATACCCCTTGAAGCCGCTCATGTGGAAGCTCTCCCCGTTGACGGTGAATGTCGGCAGGGGAGCTGCGCCGTAATTTTCTCCGAGCATTTTCCGTGCGACAGCAGCCTCGGCGGGAACGGAAACGATCGCGCCGGCAGTTCCGCCGTCGGGGTTGAAGAATGACGCGTCTGTTCCGCTTGAAAGCGCATAACCGGGGTGCTTGCTCATATCTGTCATTGCCCTGAACGCTTTCATGCCCGCATCGCTGTCAAAGTCGCATACAGCGTCCGTGAAAACTCCGTCGCTGCCGCAGGTATAAACGCAGTCGGTACCCACGGCGAAGAAGAACGACATATTGTACCAGCCGTTATTCAGCGGATAGTAGAATTTTTTTCCTGCAGCCGCGCACTGGTCAAGGATACCTTCCAATGTTGAAACATCTGTGACCACGGACTTGTCGTAGTACATAAAATATCCGTTGTCCGAAGTCTCGGGATAGGCAAAGACAGTTCCGTCCTGTGTTGCAGCCTGTATCGAGCCTTCATCGTTGTTGGCGAGAATATTGTCAAGAAATACTCCTGCCGGAGCGGTCAGGGCGTTTACTGCTATAAGCCTTGAAAGCTGATCCTGTGCAAAATTGAATACATCAGCGCTTTCCTCAACATCTGTTAGAAATTGAGTTACCACCTCGCCTGTACCCATAGCCGAGACCGTGACGGTGTATTTTTTATTCCATTCGTCCTGACCGGCGAGCCACTCGTTGAGCTTGGTCTGTGTTATCTCTCTTGTGCCGTCGGTAGTCCAGACGCGGATCTCTTTTTTAGCGCCCGCTGCCTCCTGACTGTTTCCGGAACAGCCGGATAATAAAGCTATAATCCCCGCGAGCAGTATCGCGGCATTCCTTTTCACATTCATTTCTGTATTCCTTCAGTCTCAGTTGATCTATCATCCTATTATCAGATATAGAAAGGTTTTATATCTGATATGACATTCCTCTGTCGTACTTGCTGACTTTTTTATTCTACCATAATTTACATCAAAAGTCAATAGATTTATTATTTAAGTTTCCCCAAAGCTCATAACAAAAAGTATCACAACAGCCGAAAAATAAAGATTATAAATTGTTCACAAAACAATTGTGCCCATTCTCCTTCACAAGATCCCGACCGTTTTTTCTCTTTCCCGAAAAGCCGCGAAATGGCTTCCCACCTCACTTGGCGGAGCTGTCCGGCTCCCTGTCGGCCAGCCATTCGCTCCAGAGTACAGCAAATCCATCGTCGTGCGCCTCCTGCACATACTCATAGAACAGCGGCGTCATACGAGCCTTCTCCGCATAGAGCGGGACTTTATAGCTGTCGGAATCCTCCGTGTACAGCGGATAACTCCCGCCCAGCATCGTTTGGCGGATCGCGATGTCCTCCATCGAAACATCGGGATTTCGCATCATATCATATATCATCATCATGATTCCTGTGCGCCCCTTGCCTGCCTGGCAGCGGAAATGGAGCCAGACCCGATCGGGATCCAAGTCTCTCATCATGAGAATGAAGGCGTCGATCGTCTCGGGTGAGGGCCATGTGTGATCGCGGATCGGCAGTCGGACATACACGAATCCCTCGCTTTCCACCAGTTCCCGCTCTGTCGTCACGCTTTGAATGAAGATCTTTGTCTCGTTGATCGGCGTGTCGTCCTCCCGGGCAAAGGCACTTACAGTGCTGCCGATCATACCGCCAAAACGCGCAGCTTCGTCCGACTCCGCCTCCGCCGCCGTCATGCCCTCATTTCCCCAGTTGTGGGAACCGTACTAAGAGAGAGGTATGCCCTCGTTCACCAACACATGGCTCTCCTGCCGCAGGTCGATCACACAGATCGTCCTGCCCTCCGCGCAAGCCCGCAGCGTGTCGGCCAGAGTACGGAACTGCGGCGTGGAGAACTGCGCGCTGCCGGAGATGCAAAGAGTGTCCCGCCCTCTCTTGTCCGGGGTATGATCCGGGTCGATTCCGTATTTCGCTTTCACCTCCCGTAAGGTGAACAGGTCGCCGCTCAAGAGCCGCACGTTATCCAGATCTCCCTTCCATGCTTCCGGATCGTCCCTGTCCATCCGAATAAATGGAACTGTGGTCTCCGGCGCACACGCGCAGCCGACCGCGCACATTATCACGACGATGATAAAGGCGCATATCCTTCTTGCTGTTTTCATGACTGATTATTCCTCCGTATATTTATCGTTCTCGTTTATCACGCGAAATGATCTCTTCACGTCTTGCAGCCACTCAGCCGCAGTTCGAGCTGCTATCTTAGTTACCGGGCAGCCGTCGGCGTAAATGAGGATCTGCATAATTGGCTCACGCGGACTCGTGAAAGAGAAAGGACCGGCATTTACTTTGTTTCTGCACACACTCTTGCATAGAGGTGCTCTTTGTCTTTATATTATATTTTTTATTGCTTGATATGTCAAGCTCTTTATGTTAAGACTGCTGTTCGCTGTAAAGCTATTCAACGATCATCGGATCATCAAGTTCGACAGTACAGTTTCCGATCTGTACCGATGCAATATCGAACGGGTCTATGAGATAATTCTTCTGAAACGCCTGCCATGATATATAAAAACTCCCGTCATCGTTTATTTTATATTCATTTCCGACTGCTTTTGCATTCTGTTCTGTTACGGTTCCGTCTTTCATAGTGATAAATACGGGCGGGAAGGTTGGGTGTATGCTTTGAAGGTCTTTATATCTTAGATCAAGGTTGAAGTCATAGTCAAGCGATACACCGAGCGGCGAAAAGGTGATGTTATTAATATGCGATCTTCCGCTGCTGCCGAGCACTGTATCGGTATCAATATTATATGTTCTGCTAAGGTCACTCACCTCCGGCAGTTCAACGGTAAATTCACCGCACATCGGATAGCTTGAGAAACCTGCACTATTGGTATAAGCATAACCAACGACAACAATTATTTTTTTCACATTGTGTTCTGCGGTAAACGGAGTATAGCGTGTTCCGGATATGCTGTTTTTTCCGATAGCATTTTCGTCAGTACCGCCTACACCACCGTGTTTTGGCAGCTCATTACGATTTTCGTCCAAAAGGGTATAGTTGAATACATTCCATGCGTTGCCCTGTTCCACAACATCCGAAAAACACCCGTTGTTTTTTGTAACGGTAGATCTTATTCCAAGTACATTTCCGTCATATAAGATCCCGTGGACTGTCAGAGTGTGTTCGTCTTCTTCAAATGTTTTTTCAACAGGTATCGTGACTCTGTCAAGCAGCTCAAGCTCCTTTGCGGTCAATTCGTGATAAATTCCTGTTTCTTCCGGATATTGTACTGTTTCGCCGTACATGAAAGGTTCGACCTTATTCCCTGCTTTATACGCATTTGCCGCTTCCGCAGCGAACTTCCTTTCCCGTGTGTAATCATTTATCAGCAATGACCTGAGATCCCAATTACACGCAGCTCCCACCGACACGGTGAGTGCTGCCGCAGCAGCTACCGACGCAGCGATAACAAGCGCTCTTTTGGTTTTTTTCTTCATTGGCTTGTCGGCGGTCTTTTCCGCTTTAGCAATGATCTTAGCGCAAATGTTCTCGGTATCGTCATAATGTTTTTCGTATATTTCCGTCCACATATCGTCAACGATCGTTTTGTGATCCATTATTCTCGCTCCCTTCGTTATTCAATGCTTTTTCCAGTTGTTTACGTCCGCGCATAAGCCTTACGCCTACAGCAGACTCCGATATTTTGAGTATTCTTGCAGTTTCTGCAATTGAATACCCTTCATAATAGTGAAGATAAAACACCACTCGGTTTTTGGGGCTTAATTTCATAAACATCGCAGGCAGCTCACTTTGGCAATGCTCCTTGTCATCACTGCATAGCTTGTTCATAGCAGCTTCAAGCGGTGCGGAAAACTTATACCAGTGCGACCGCAGCAAATTTTTACTTCTGTTTATCGCACACCTGATAAGCCACGCCTTTATGTGTTCCTCGCCATCAAATGTCCCATCGTATGTAAACATCTTCAAAAACACATCCTGCATTATATCATCGGCATCCGTGGGATTTTTGACATAGCATAAAGCCGCAGACCAAACTGTTTTCCTGTATTTTAAGATATATTGCTCCAATTCCTCGCCGGTCATTTTTTCACCTCTTTTCTTATGTATCGAAGAGCCCTTCACTTATAATACAATTCAGAGAGAGAAAACTTTACATTTTTATTATACAAAATTTTTCAGGCTGCATATTTCATTTTCAGGCAGCAACACAGCATACAGCAGTGAGGATATTTTGAATAGCCGATACCGTACCGTCTATAAGAGCAAACCCTCGGAAACGCTTGCAGGACGTTCCCGAGGGCTTTTTTGTTTGTATTCGGTTCCGATACGGTATCTGCCGGTCTTAGGTTTTTTCTCAAAATGCCGAGTCACTCCGAAGACCGTTTTCTGTCAGATCGTCACATATCTATCCCCTCAATGATCTCAAGCGTCATATCGGGACAGAGCGCATTTATATCATATCTGAACTGCTCCAGATGCTTTTCCCGCTCTTTCATACCGTAATCCAAAACAACATAAAATGAGATAACTTTTTCCTCAAAGTCAACGATAAATGAATGTAGGCGCAGTATGCACTTATCTTTTCCGGCGATTTCCAGAATATTATCCCATATCCGCGCAGCTTCGGGATCGCTGATATTTGCGCCGCTTATGCCCACGGAGGTCAGTGTAAGCCCCGCGGAAGCGGCATGCCGTATCAGCCGCCTTGACAGCTTTGCAATATCCGAGGCTTTCATATTTTCATCGACCTCGATGTCCGCGGAACCGACATACCGGTTCTCACCGTAGCTGTGGATCACGAGGTTGTTGATATTCAGAACGCCTTCCTCCATAATGAGCAGTCTGCGGATATTTGCGGCGTGATCCGCATCTGTCCGCGTCCCAAGGATCTTATCCAGCGACTGACGCAGCAGCTGGATCCCCGTAAAAAAGATCATACATGATATCGCTATACAAACATAATGTTCGAGATCCACACCCGTAACTCCGTAAATGAGCATCGCAGCCAGAATACCGATAGAGGTCAGCGAATCGCCCAGACTGTCGGTGCCCGTCATGATCATTGCCGCCGATCGTATCTCTTTTCCTTTCCTGCGCATCACAATACCGTAAGACAGCTTGAAGACCAATGATGTGACCATGATAACGAGTGTGTATGTATTGTAATCCGGGGCTTCGTGCGGATCCAATATCCCGTCAACCGCTTCTATCATCGCGTGTGCGCCGATAAGCATTATGATAGCTGTTATAAGCATGGAAAAAAGGTACTCCACACGTCCGTAGCCCATAGGGTGTTTTTTATTCGGGCGCAGACCCGAAAGCCATGAAGATGCGATCGCCAGCACCGAAGACAGGGAATCCGAAAGTCCGTTGACAGCATCAAGCAATACAGCATGAGCGTTGATCTGAATACCTACGACCAGCTTGAATACGGACAACAGCAGATTTCCGGCAATTCCCGCTATGTTGTATTTTACAATGATTTTATTTCTTTTAGTATTATTCTGTTCCATAAATATTATTATATCATATTTTCATTCTTTTTTCAACTGTCAAAAAAAAATATTCGATTTTGCCGCAATACAGGAACCGCACGAAGATTCGGGAAGGCATTTTTCAAGAAAATATATCGGAAGCGGTTCAAATTTTCTGTTATACTCAACAGGTTCAATGTTTTTTATCTCCATGTCTGGCATCTCCCTTTTTATCACATATAATGAAAACTACCACCGCAAAAACTATCTGGACACAAGCAGATATGGCCATTCCCGTGCCCTCGCTTGTTGATATCCCGTAGCTTACTATCAAGATCGTTTATGCGCCGTTGATCCGATCGCTTCATCAAACGAAACGTACTTTGCATATCCTCCGTTCCAGATAAATTCGTTGTAATATTTATACGTCTTTTCGGCTGACATAAATCGGTTATCAAATGTACTGTTAGTGTTTTCGGAAACTATCATTCCGAAGCCGTGTTCAAATCCCGCTTTGATATTTGCATCGATGCAGTACCCTGTCTGAAGTCCGACGATAATGATCGTGTTTTCATTTTTCCGCTTTAAATGCTCCAACAGTCCGGTGTCTCTGAAAGCACTGTTTACGGATTTGTTGAATATGATCTCATTGTCGGCGGGTTTAAACCCGTCATATATTTCAAATCCGTCATTACCTTTTGTGAGTTCTGAGCCCGTGCCGTCATCATGTCGTACATAAATGACTTCAATATTATTCTGTCGGGCAGTATCGATCATCTCTTTAACATGGGAAACAAACAGATCGAAATTATATAGTTTGTTGTTTACTATCGCTTTTTGAGTATCAACAACTAAAAGTACCACAGTGTCATCTCCCGAATATTATTTTTTTGATCTCATTCTTTCCGTTCCCGCCTATTTCTCCTTTGCTCGCGGTTGATCTTCTCGGACTCAAATATCTCCACCGCGGCATCGGTAAGCTCGTCCGGCCAGATCTTACCGCTTTCGACGACGTTCGCCCACGGAGCGAGCTTCTCATAGTCGTGGTCAAGGATGACCGTGTAGGGCGAACCGCAGCGGTCATCGACCGCCATATACAAATGCCGTCCGTTGTAAATAGCCCTTACCGCGTCGTCGTAGGAAGTGCTTTCGTCGAGCTTATCATATATCTCTTTCGTTATCTCATAAAGATTGTAATTGCGGCAATCGCCGTATTCGGCTGTATAACGGTCGTTTTCTTCATCGAAGCAGGCTTTCCAGTAGTTTCCTTTTTTGAATTGCATACATATCACCTCGAATCATAGCCTGTGACTTATTTCTTCCTTCTTTATCGTCCTGTACAGCAGCCATACCGAGCCTGTCATCATGATCACTTCCGTTACCGGCTGCGCCCATATCATTCCGTTAAATCCGAATATCCTGTCAAACAGCAGGAGCAGCGGCACATACAGGAAAAGCTGACGGACAAGCGTTATCGCGAACGCGTACACGGGCTTTCCCATAGCCTGAAATGACATTCTGCACATTGAGACCGCGCCCACGAATGGGAGAATGAACATTATCGCGCGCAGCACCTTGCTTCCCGTTTCAATGACCTCGGCTGTATCGGTGAATATCCCGATCAGCAGCGGTGCGGTAATGCCGTAAACCGCCATAACAAACAGCTCCGTGCAGCTTACAACCATTACTCCCGATTTTAGGACGCTTAACATGCGCGGATAATTCTTTGCACCGTAGTTATAGCCCATTATCGGCTGTGTACCCGACGCGAAGCCCTGATAAATGTAGTTGCCGAGCGACATTATCTTCTGCGCTATTCCCATAGCGGCGACTGTAAGAGCGCCATACGCGATCGCAAGATTGTTGTTGACGATGTACGCCACCGATGTGAGCAGAGTCTCAAGCGTTGCGGGAACACCCACCCAGAATATTTCTTTCAGTATCTCCGCTGTTGGCTTGATGTATTTTATGTCGGGAAGCAGCAGAGTTTTCTTTGCGATATAGAACGCCAGCGACACGAGAAGGCTCACCGCATTTCCGAGAATCGTCGCGATAGCTGCGCCGGATATTTTCATATCGAGCGTGAATATGAACACAGGGTCGAGAACTATGTTCGTTATCGTTCCGGCTATCATTCCCACGATAGACTGCTTTACCGAGCCTTCCGCGCGGAGAAGCTGTCCCGCCGTGTAGCTTCCCATTGTGAAAATGCTTCCGAGGAACAGCACAAAAACATACTGCGTTGTGTAGTCGAATGTGGTGTCATCGGCTCCGAGACCCGTTACTATCTGCGTCATAAGAAGCAGTCCGACTGCCGTTACGATAAGGCTGTTTATTAAAGTCAGCAAAAATCCCGATGTAAGTGTATGTGCGGCTTTGTCGTTGTCTCCAGCGCCGAGACTTCGCGCAATCAGTGAGGATGCGCCCGCGCCGATCATGTTGGATATCGCGATCATCACCATCATCACCGGGTACGCGAGATTTACCGCCGCGAGCTGATAATCGTCACGCATGAGCCCGATGAAATATGTGTCCACGAGGTTATAGAGAACCATTATGAACATTCCCGCTATCAGCGGTACGCCGAGCTTAATGACA
>JAFTAG010000219.1 GCA_017458655.1 Ruminiclostridium sp.
CATGCTCGCGCAGTATAAGGAGGTTGACAGCGTTTATCTTATGAGCGGCTCGTTCGACCTTTCCGTAACGATACGCGGCACAAATCTGCGTGAGGTCGCGCTTTTCGTGTCGGACAGACTCGCGCCCATTGACGGCGTGCTCTCGACCACCACGCACTTTATCCTCCGCCGCTACAAGGAAAAAGGCATAGAGTTCCCGCTGTACGAGGACGATGAAAGGGGTATGGTGGGTCCGTGATGAACTACGAAGAAATACTGTCAAAAAAGACACAGGGTATTAAGTTTTCGGGAATACGCAAATTCTTCGATATCGCCGCTTCGGTGAAGGACGTTACCAGTCTGTCCGTCGGAGAACCCGATTTCAAGACCCCGTTCATTATCCGCAAGGAGGCTATACGCACGCTCGAAAAGGGCAAGACCGCCTATACCTCCAATGCAGGTCTCGATAAGCTGCGCGAGAGCATCGCAGGCTATCTGAAAGAGACCATAAACGTGGAATACGACCCGAAGCACGAAATCATCGTGACAGTGGGCGGCTCGGAGGCTATCGACGCTTCATTCCGCGCATTGCTCGACCCGGGCGACGAAGTTCTCGTATGCGAACCGAGTTTTGTCTGTTATGACCCGCTGATACGTCTCGCGGACGGCATTCCCGTTCCGATCGAGACAAAGGTGGAGAACCGCTTCAAGCTGACGCCTGAACAGCTCCTCGAAAAGATAACGCCAAAGACGAAGGCGCTCGTACTCCCCTACCCCAACAATCCCACCGGAGCTGTAATGCGCCGCGATGATCTCGAAAAGATAGCGGAGGTGCTTCGCGACAAGAACATCATCGTGCTGTCGGACGAGATATATTCGGAGCTTACCTTCGGCGATGAAAAACACGTTTCCATTGCCGATATCGACGGTATGCGCGACCGTACTATCGTGATAAACGGCTTCTCAAAGGCTTTCGCAATGACCGGCTGGCGTCTCGGATTTGCCGCGGGCCCTGCCCCGATAATCACACAGATGCTGAAAATTCACCAATATGGCATCATGAGTGCCCCGACAGTCAGCCAGTACGCCGCAATCACAGCGCTTCGGGAATGCCGCGAGGACATCGACTATATGGTGGGCGAATACGATATGCGCAGAAAGCTTATCGTCAACGGCTTCAACGAAATGGGGCTGGAGTGCTTTGAGCCCGAGGGCGCATTCTATGTCTTCCCCTGCATCAAATCTACGGGGCTCACCTCGCAGGAATTCTGTCTGCGACTGATCGAAGAAAAGAAGGTCGCTGTGGTTCCCGGAGACGCTTTCGGCGAATGCGGCGAGGGCTATATCCGCGTAAGCTACGCATATTCCATAAATCACATACTGCTTGCTCTCAAACGAATAAAGGAGTTCATCAATGAGCTTGACCGTTAAAGCATACGCCAAGGTGAACCTATGGCTGGATATCACGCAAAGGAGGCCGGACGGCTTTCACGACCTTAACACCGTTATGCGGCGAATTGACCTGTATGACGACGTTACCGTAGATACCAACGGCAGCGGCGATGTGTTTATTCTGTGCGACGACCCGGAGGTACCCACCGATGAGCGTAATGTGGCATACCGTGCCGCAAAGCTTTTCTTCGCTTCTGCAAATAAAAATCTCGGCGCGATAATCCGCATAACAAAGCGTATCCCGAAGCAGGCAGGTCTCGGCGGCTCAAGCACCGACGGCGCCGCAGTCCTCACCGCGCTCAATACCCTTTGCGGGCAGCCCTTCGGAGTTGAACGGCTATGCTCTCTCGGCGCGAAGCTGGGTGCCGATGTACCCTTCTGTATTACCGGCGGCACTGCGCGCTGCAACGGCATAGGCGATATAATACAGCCCATAGACTGTACGGGATTTGCCGCGGTGGTGGTGATACCCGAGCTCTGTCGCTTCACTGCTGACGCTTATCTGAAATACGACCTGTCGCCGATACCGGAAAGACCCGGATTTGACGCGTACTGCGGCGGTATCGGCAGAAACCGTACATTTCTTGCAAGAAATATGTACAATATTTTCGAGGCTATCTATGCCGACCCGCGTATCGGCGCCGTCAAAAAGCAGCTCACCGACGCGGGATCTCTCGGAGCCTGTATGTCCGGCAGCGGCAGCGCGGTATTCGGTATTTTCGATGATATGGCTGACGCACAGGCGGCTGTCGAGAAGATAGACGGCACGGCATTCGCAGTCAGGGCGCTGTGACCCGCAAAAAAAGTGTTGCATTTTTACGCGATATGTGTTATAATATTATTTTGAGATAAATGGAGGTACTTTGTATGATAATTGTTCACAATCACCTCGGCGGCATAAAATTCACAAAGCCGTTCTTCGCGTCGCTTATCGCAAATACAACAAACAGCTGCTTCGGCGTTGCCGCAATGAACGCTTCCACCCCGATAGAACGGCTTGCGGACGTGCTTCCGATAACAAGCAGCCTCTTTAACATTCATAAAGGTATAAAAGTCCGTATCAACGGCGGCAGGGTCAGTATCGCGATACACATATCCGTGATGTACGGTGTCAACGTTTCCGCTGTTGTGGGCAGCATCAAGAACAAGCTGCGCTACGCGGTCGAGGAACAGACACATCTTACGGTAGAGAAGATAGATGTGTATATCGACGGACTTACGACATAAGGAGAGACTGATATGAGAAAAATACTTCTGGTTTACTATTCCTTTGAAGGAAATACCGAATATGCCGCAAATATCGCGGCTAAGTGCGCGGATATGGACGTTCAGCGGCTTATCCCGATAAAGGAGCCGCCGAAAAAGGGCTTCGGAAAATTCTTCTGGGGCGGCAAGAGCGTGATGATGAAGGAAATGCCCGACCTTGAACCGCAGGAGTACAGCGCGGCGGACTATGATACGATCATACTGGGCTTCCCCGTGTGGGCAAGCTCCTATCCTCCCGCAATAGCAACTTTCCTGCGTGATAACGACCTCACGGGCAAGAATATATATGTTATAGCCTGTTCGGCGGGCGGTGATGCGAGAAAGGCGCTCACAAAGCTTGCGGCTAAGCTCCGCGACAGCAGTGTCAAGACCTCGCTCAGCCTGCAGGATCCGCTGAAAAATCAGGCTGACGCGGATAAAAAGATACCGGCATTTATCAAGACTATAGTATAATACAAAATGTCGCCAAAGGCGATACCACAATTATCAATTGTCAATTAAAAAGGGTGTGTAGATTTGGAGCTCAGCGGTAAGCTGCTCCGGGACGGCATAATTTCCGGAGCAAACAATATAATCAACAACAAGAACAGAGTCGATGAACTCAACGTGTTCCCCGTTCCCGACGGAGACACCGGAACAAATATGTCGATGACGATAAGCAACGCACTTCCGGAGCTTATGTCGATGTCAGACGATGCCACGGTATCGGCAGTCACCAAGACCGCCGCTGCGGGAATGCTTCGCGGCGCGAGGGGAAACTCCGGCGTTATACTGTCGCTTCTGTTCAGAGGAATCTCCAAAGGCCTCGCAAACAAAACGACTGCCACGGGTGCGGATTTTGCAAACGCTCTCGCAATGGGCGTGCAGGCAGCTTACAAGTCGGTAATGAAGCCCACCGAGGGCACCGTTCTCACAGTCTCGCGCGAGGCATCGGAGGCCGCTGTGAAAAAGGCCGAAGAAACGGATGATATTTCAGAAGTCTTCACAGCGCTTATAGAGGAGGGTGAGGCTTCGCTCAACCGCACGCCCGAGCTCCTTCCCGCACTTAAAAAGGCCGGGGTCGTCGATTCCGGCGCAATGGGCTTTCTGCTGATATTCAAAGGTATCTACAGCGTTATCAAGGGCGAAGGTATCATTGAGAACCGTACCTCCGAGAGCAAGCGCGTTGTCAGATTTATCGACGGCGGAGGCAGGAACGCGGCGGGAACATACGAGACCGACATAAAATTCACCTACTGCACCGAATACATTGTGAACAAGAATGACGGCTGCGACGACGCGACCAAGCTTCGCGCGTATCTCGAGAGCATTGGCGACAGCGTTGTGGTAGTCGATGATGAGAGCATCATCAAGATACACGTTCATACCGACCACCCCGGTCTTGCATTTGAGAAGGGTCTGACCTTCGGCTCGCTCACGCATATGAAGATAGAGAATATGAAGGAGCAGCACAAGACTGCGGCAAAAAAAGCCGAAAACGAGCAAAAAAAGCGTCCTGCTCCGGTAAAGCCCGAGAAGGACATCGGCTTTGTGGCGGTAGCCAACGGCGCGGGCATTGAGGCGCTGTTCACTGACCTCGGCGTTGACAGCATAGTCCGCGGAGGACAGACGAACAATCCCTCCACCGAAGATATCCTTGACGCCGTGCAGGCCACACCCGCGAGCACTGTGTTTGTGCTCCCGAACAACAAGAATATCATACTTGCGGCGGAGCAGTCGGTAAAGCTTGCCGACAGAAAGGTGATCGTACTGCAGACACGCTCGATACCGCAGGGTATCACCGCGCTGCTTAACTTCGATCCCGACCTGTCCGTGCAGGAAAATAGCGCGAATATGACCAAGGCTATCGACAAGGTAGGCACAGGTCTTGTTACATTCGCAGTGCGTGACAGCATAGTTGACGACAAAAAGATACGTCAGGGCGATATCCTCGGTATGGAAAACGGCAGGCTCAACGTCGTTGACCGCGACCTCTCAAAAGTCCTCTACAAAGTAACAAAGCACCTTATCAACAACAACAGCTCCTACATCACCGTTATCTACGGCGCCGATGTGTCCGACAACGCAGCGCAGACAGCCTTCTCGTTCCTGAAGAACAAGTTCGGCGAAAACATCGAGATGTCTCTCGTAAACGGCGGCCAGCCTGTGTATTATTATATAGTCTCCGTAGAATAAGATGTCGCTGCCGCTCGAGAGTCGAGAGAGTCGCTGCCGCTCGAGAAACGTGTCTCGCCTGTGGGCGAGCCACATGGGGAAAAGGAACCCTTTCTTGGAAGAAAGGGTTCCTCTCCCCCAGACCCCCACTCTTCCGAAAAAACCGTATTGGCTTCGCAGTTGAATTTATTGTAACTGCTCCTAATGTAAGATAGTGCGAATACAAAACAGCACCGTGCAATTTTTTGTACAGTGCTGTTCTTTTTGTGATACTTTGTGGTTTTCGTGAGCCCTTGTGACATATCTGTACAAACCTTACAACAGGAGCAGTTACTGTAAATTCAACTGCGAAGCCGGCAAAGTTTTTTGGAAAGAGAGGGGGCTTGGGGGAGAGGATAACCTTTTGTTCACAAAAGGTTTCCCTCCCCCAAAGCGCGTTAGCGCTTCTCTCGAGCGTTAGCGACCTCTTAATACAGATGATTTCTGATCTCCGCAGCGGCAAAGCGGCCTTCGAGCTCTTGGCCGTTGGGTTTGGGGTGGAGACCGTCACGCAGGTAGCGGCCTTCGCCGCCCTCAACCTCGAATTTCTCGCAGATACCGCTGCTGTGGAAGCAATCCACGAGGCGGACGCTCATTGCGCCGGTAACTTTGAGGAATACCTCGCTTATCTGCTTTTCGATCTTTGCGTTATGGTTCGGGTCGGCCGCCTGTATCGGCGTCAGTACGAATATCCTCGCGTCCGGAAAGTTCTCCGCTATCGTCTGTATGCACCAGCGCATCGCGCCTGCCTCGGTGAACAGATCAATGTTCGGGTTGTTCTCGAGAGATTTGCCTTCCAGCGCTTTTTCGGGGTCGCCAAGCTTGTCCGCTTCATCGTTCGTGCCCATTGCGAATGCGAACACATCGGGTTTCGGCGCAATGCCATTCTTCACATCGTTCATAAATCTCTGGATGTGAACGACCGCACAGTTGTTCGCACGCCTCTGTAGTTCCTCTTTATCGTCCGTTTCGAGCCAGCCGTCGCTTATTCCCGCAAATGCCGGGTCGTTGTAATCCTGCGTGGTGACGTTTCCAGCAGAGCACGTTATCGTGCGCTTATACCACACCGCGCTTCCTACCGCGACATTGTAGTGCGTCGCAAATCCGAGGCGCTTGTAAACGTGCCACGACCACTGTTCTCCGGCGGTTATGCTGTCACCGTCAACTCCAAAGTTCATTTCACCTGATGTCACTGTCATTTCTCTCCTGTCAATTGTTCACTGTCAAGCAATATCGTGA
>JAFTAG010000220.1 GCA_017458655.1 Ruminiclostridium sp.
CCGTCAAATGGTATCTCGACAACCGCGAGTGGTGGGAGACTATCATTTCCGGCGAGTATATGGATTATTACGAGAAGATGTATGGCAATAATGAGATATGATACCTATGAGCAATGATAAGATAAAGCAGAAAAGAAGCATGCACCGGGTCAGTCATAGAGCTTGCTGACGGGACTGTGAGAACAATTGATTTTACCGGACTGGAGGGCAGGTTGATGTTATGATAAGAACATTCCGGCAAGACATACCCGATACGGGGGCGCGGGTGAGTAAATGGAATTGCAACTTACCGTTCATATTCTGCAACTTGCCGAAAACCGCTTGATTCTGCCTCCTGTCTGTGCTATTATGGTTACAGACAGGAGGTTGTTTATATGAAAGCGATAAACATTGAAAGCTTAACAAAAAAATACGGTGATTTCACAGCGGTGGATCATATTTCCCTTTCGGCGGAAAAGGGTCAGCTCATCGGATTTCTCGGAGTGAACGGAGCGGGAAAATCCACAACTATCAATATGATGTCAACACTTCTCGAACCGACGTCGGGTAAAATTGAGATATGCGGTCACGATACCGCCGCAGACAGCAAAGCAGTCCGCGAAAAGATCGGCATAGTGTATCAGAACAACGTGCTCGACGACCTGCTCACGGTGAAGGAAAACCTGCTGTGCCGCGGCACAATACACGGTGCGGACAAACAAAAAGCTGCCAAACGGGCAGCGGAGCTCTGTGAGATATTCGACCTCGGAGGCATATATAAAAAGAAATACCGCACGCTGTCCGGAGGGCAGAAACGCCGTTGCGAGATAGCTGCCGCTCTTATGCACACGCCGGAGATACTTATACTCGACGAGCCTACCACCGGACTTGACCCCGCGGCAAGACAGGATGTATGGAGCACGATATCGCAGCTTCGCACAAGCACCGATATGACGGTCTTTCTTACCACTCATTATATGGAGGAGGCCGCCGAAGCCGACAAGATAATCATACTGAACAAAGGCAGGATAATCGCCGAAGGGCTTCCGCACGAGCTGAAGGAGAAGTACGCGTCCGATCATCTGAACATTTACTGCACCGGAGAACAGCGGAAAATTTTGCTGAAAAAGATAGGCGATATACGCTGCCGAGAGGAGAATTTCGGCATAAGGATCGACCTCGGCCGCACAAAGGATGCTGTCGCGATTTTTGAAAGAGCCGGAGATGATCTCGACGGTTTTGAGGTCATACAGGGGACTATGGATGATGTGTTTCTCGAAGTTACAAAGGAGGCTTGCTGATATGTCACGTTATTTATATCTTACAAAGCGGAATATGCTGCTTTATTTCCGCGATAAGGGCGCTGTATTCTTCTCGATGCTCTCAATGCTTATAATCCTGGCTCTTATGCTTTTCTTTCTCGGTGATATGAGCGTTTCCGGGATAACGGAAATGCTCGCGAAGCTACCGGGCCGAGACACTTCGGCTGACGAGAACAACGCCTCGCTGCTCATTCTGGTCTGGACGGTAGCGGGCATCATACCGGTCAACGCTGCAATGGTAACGCTGTCGGTGCTTGCATCCATTATAAAAGACAAGTCAACAGGCAGGATAAACTCGATATATACCGCGCCTGTGAGCCGCCTTACGATAACACTTTCCTATATTACGGCAGCTTGTGTATCTTCCGTGATAATATGCTCGCTGACAGTTGCGGTCTCGGAGATATACCTTTGTATCAAGGGGCTTGCGGCGTTCACCTTTGAGCAGCATTTGCAGATATTCGGGATGATACTTGTGAACTCGTTCACCTACTCCGCGATAATGTATCTGTGTGCAGTTCTGGTAAAGAGCGAGGGAGCATGGAGCGGACTCGGGACAGTAATAGGAACGCTCATAGGCTTCTTCGGCGGTATATACCTGCCGATAGGAGATCTCTCGGACGCGCTGGTCGGCATTATAGACTGCACACCCGTCATCTACGGTACCGCAATGTTCAGGGATGTTATGACTGCTCCGATATCGGATATAACCTTTGCCGGTGCGCCGTCGGAAATGGCTGAGACGTGCAGAAAAGTTATGGGCATAGAGCTTGAAGCTTTCGGCAGCGGCGTATCGACAGCGGGCTGTGTGGTGATAGTCGTTCTGTTCGGTGTGCTGTTCACGGTCATCGGAGCGGCTGTCACGTCAATGATGAAGCGGAAGGACAGGTAACAAGAAGTGAAAATAATAATCGAGACCCCGAAGGAAGGCGATGAAGACGAGATCATTATCCGCTGCAAAGAGCTCGATGAAGATATGGTCCGTCTTATCAATCTTCTGAAAGCCGGAAAAGCGCGGATCACCGGCTATCATAACGGGACGATCAGGCAGCTTTCCCCGAAGGAGATATATTACTTTGAATCCGTGGATAATAAGGTGTTTGCATATTGCGAATCGGAAATCTATGAGGTAAAAGAGAAACTGTATGAGATCGAAGCGCTTTATCAGCATACGGATTTTCAGCGCATCTCAAAATCTGTGATCGTCAATGTATCCCTGATAGAATTTGTTTCGCCCATGCTGGGTTCAAGACTTGAGGCGACACTAAGAAATCGGGAAAAGGTAATCATTTCAAGGCAGTATGTTCCTGAACTCAAGAAAAAGATCGGGATATCAGAGAGGTGAAAAAAATGAAATACATTACGGAGATCATCAGATACTTCACTTACATCACAACAGGAATGGTCATACTGTTCATCGTTCTTATGCTTATACAGGGAGATGACGGGATCCGGCTGTCAACGCTGATCGAGATCCCCTGTGCGGCACTTTTGACCTCGGCGATAACAGTTCTCTTATACCCATCGGAGGGCAAAACAAGAAAAGCATATCTGTGCAGAGTCCTGCTGCACTATCTTGCACTTTGCGTAGTAATGATCGTTATGGGAATACTGTTCGGGTGGATAGAGCTGAACTTCCACGGTATTCTGCTTATGGTCATCTCTGTAGCGGCGATCTATGCGTTTACATTTGTTGTCGCATATATCACTTCAAAGAACGAGGCGGAGGAGTTAAATCGCGCATTGAAAAAATGGAGGTCAAAATAATAATGCTGTCGGGGCGGGTGAGGTCATCGCCTGCCCTTTTCTTTGATTTCAGAGAAAAAGCAAGCGCACGAGCGTAAACCCGTGTGTCTCAATATCACATATCAAATACAAGGACTTCATCAGACCTTCTGCCAGTGACCTTTGCCGCAATTACAGCTGTGACAGGGTCATATCCGGAATTTTCCGAAATGTTATCCGATGCTGTGCTGCTCCCGGCAGCCTCGCGTTCTTCCTCGGCTTTCGGGTGCTCGGCGTACAGCTTCACCAGCGCTTCGATCATCGCTTTGTAGTCCTTGCCGCCGTCCTCCGCCCGGAGCCGCTCCCAGTTCATGGCATACCAGGCCATGCTGCCGCGGCGGTTATTGTATTGGGGCTCATAGCGCTCCGTACTGTACTTTGCGGAGCGCTCGGCAATGCCCTTCATCAGCCGTTCTATGTTGATGCCGTTGTCGTCGTCCTCGCGGAAGTAGCTGTACCGGAGCACCGTGGCGATA
>JAFTAG010000221.1 GCA_017458655.1 Ruminiclostridium sp.
TCGCTCCCCGAGGGGATAAGAGCAAAGCTTGCAGCAGCCGGGAGCAACGACGAGCTGCTTGCGCTCGCGGACGAAAACGACGTTGAGCTTCCCGTCGAGGCTCTGAACGATGTCGCGGGAGGTACGGGAGACAGTCTCCCGATAAGATATAACGCCAACGGCGCGGTCGAAATATATATGGGAGAGGGCGGCTGGTGCGACAGAGAGGCATATCGCAGTATAATGAAGAGTGCGTTTGATTATTGCGGCAAGGACAATATACTGTCCTTTATGGATACGGTCTTTACAAACAGATTCAACCGGACATGGGTCAACGGCGGTGTGGATCATTACGTTGACTGCCTTTTCGACAATTGCGGACAGGCGCTCGGCGGCGGCGCGACCGTACTGAGACCGGAAAACATCACCGTTTGGTGATTCGGCGGTCTGTATGATGTTATGAGGAATAAAATACCCGTCAGACGGTGTGATGCCGTAGGACGGGTGTTTTTTGCGGGACTTTCCCCACGACGGAGCGCCAGAAAATCGGCGCACTGCACATATTTCAACACGGAAATTTGTACATTTCTACAAAAATGCCCGATGCTCCGTTGTTTCTATTTCAATTTCGGGCATAAAATGGTATAATATACTTTGTATAATCATTATCAGCGGCTTAAGGAAAGATACTGTTTTCGTCTCCCACGCCGGAAGCGCGAACGACTCGCGCATACAGGCGCAATAATACTTATTCCTGTAAGTATATCCCCTATGAGGTAAGTATATGAAGAAAATTTTCGGCATTATAAAGATAGGCGGACTTCACCACAAGATAATGGCGCTCGTTCTGTCAAATCTGCTGGCACTGATCCTTATTTTTACGGCAGTATCCCTTTTCCAGAACAGGATGCTCGCGAGTATATCGCAGGATTCCCGGAACGAGCAGCAGGAGGCTATAACGGATATCTCCGAGGATACCATGCGTCAGGTCATAGAGGGTTCGCTCACCGAGACAAACGCGCTGCAGGCGTATATCGCGGGCGAGATGATGAGCAGCCTCAGGAGCAATGTCCTCGCCATGCAGAGCCTTGCTGTCGGTATATTCGAGCATAGGAGCAGCTTCGCTCCGCACCCCTTTTATCCGCCGAGCATGGCGGATGCCGGAAAGGTGACCGCACAGGCGCTCTCCGAGGAGGGCGTTGATATCTACGGCTCCGGGCTTCTTCCTATCGCGGCGCATATGTCCGACACTATGACAGCGCTGCTGAGCAATTCCGGACAAATGCTCAACTTCTACATAGGTCTTGCTGACGGTACGATACTCTGCATAGACTATCACCCCGAAAACAAATTCGACGAAAACGGCAGGATAATATCCTTTCCCGTCCGTGACAGAGCTTGGTACAGCGGGGCTATAGAAGCGGGAGATGTGTATTTCTCCGGCGTGGTGGAGGATAAGTATTCCGGCAGCCTTTGCGTGGTCTGCGCGGCGCCGGTCTATGCGGACGGTGAGCTTGTGGGCGTTGTGGGAGCCGATCTGTTCCTTGACGCTATGTCCGCGTATGTGAGCGCATCGGCCAAAAACGGCGGGTTCATCAGTATCGTCAACGAAAACGGTCAGGTGATCTTCGCGCCGGAAAATAACGGCGTTTTTACGGTAAACACGTCTGACATATCCGAGGATCTCAGGAGATCGGATAACGCGGAGCTTGCCGCGTTCATAACAAACGCCCTCGAAAGCCGGACCGAACTGTGTACGATGACCATAAACGGCAGGCAGTATTATATGGCTGCATCGCCGATAAGTACCATAGGCTGGACAGTAGTCTCCGTGGTGGAAACGGAAGCGACCGAGCAGCCGACACACCGTATGCTTTCCGAGTTCGACAGGATAAACGATGCGGCGGCAAAAAGCTACAGAGCCGAGACCGACACTATGAACCAGGCTATGGTCATAATACTGATATGTGTGATAGTTATCGGTGTTGTGGGAGTCCTCCATATCGCGGGGCGTATCGTCGGGCCGATAGAGCAGATGACAAGGAACATCACCGAAAGCAGCAGGACGGGAAAGCTGTTTGAGATGATCGATATGTACAAGACCGGCGACGAGATAGAGGTGCTCGCGGAGGCCTTTGATGACCTGTCGAAAAAGACAAAGCAGTATATAGAGGATATAACGCGCATAACAAAGGAAAAGGAACGTATAGGCACAGAGCTGGAGCTTGCCCGCAAGATACAGGCGGATATGCTTCCGAATATCTATCCCGCGTTCCCGGACAGAAAGGAATTCGATATATACGCCACAATGACTCCCGCAAAGGAAGTCGGCGGCGACTTCTACGACTTCTTCCTCATAGATGACGACCGCCTCGGTATGGTGATAGCCGACGTTTCCGGCAAGGGCGTTCCCGCGGCGCTGTTTATGATGATGTCTAAGATACTTATAAACAACTACGCTATGCAGGGCGATCCCCCCTCCAAAGTGCTGGAGCTTACAAATGCCGCTATCTGCAAGAAAAATGACGACGGTATGTTTGTCACTGTGTGGTTCGGGGTGCTTGAAATATCCACGGGCAGGATAACGGCAGCCAACGCGGGGCATGAGTTCCCGATAATAAGGAAGGCGGACGGCGAATATGAGCTGCTTGAGGATAAGCACAGCTTTGTCGTAGGCGGTATGAGCGGTATGAAGTATAAGGAGTACGAGATACAGCTCGAAAAAGGCGCGTCGCTTTTCGTCTATACCGACGGAGCCGCGGAGGCGGAAAATACGGATAATGAGCAGTTCGGCACACGCAGGCTCGTGGAGATACTCAACCAAAATAAAGAGCTGGGGCCGAGAGAGCTGCTGCCACGGGTAAAAGCGGCAATAGATGAGTTCGTGGGCGAAGCCGACCAGTTCGACGACCTGACGATGCTGAGCCTTAAGCTGTTCTGAAATAACGGGAGGAAAAGAAGATGAAGGAACTCGAAGTAAGAGCGGACGGCAGTGAGCTTTCGACGGTCATCACGTTTGTTGACGAGCAGATCGAAGCCGTGGGGTGCTCCCCGAAAACACTGATGCAGATAGAGCTTTCCGTTGAGGAGATATTCGTGAATATCGCGAATTACGCCTACGCGCCCGGGACAGGGAGCGCGATCATAAGGCTGGATATATCGGGGGATCCCCCGACAGCCGAGATAACCTTTGTCGATAAGGGACGGCAATACGACCCGCTCGCGAAGGAGGACCCGGATGTGACCCTCCCCGCAAAGGACAGAGGCATCGGAGGTCTTGGGATATTCCTCACAAAAAAGAGCATGGACGAGGTCTCATACGTTTATCGGGACGGAAGCAACGTGTTCACTATGAAGAAAGTATTGGTATGAATGAGGCGGCTGCCTCCCGGCAATAAAAGGCACCTCTGAAAACGAAAAGGAGAAATAGCAATGGAAGAACTTAAGATCGAAAAAAAACAGGAAAACGGCGTACTTACCGTGATACCCGAGGGAAGGATCGACAATTCGTCCGCTCCGCAGCTCGAAGCGCAGATCAAGGATTCGCTCGAAGGCATCACAAAGCTCGTGCTTGAATTTGAGAAGGTGACATACATCTCTTCTTCGGGGCTGCGCGTACTGCTCAATTTCCACAAGTCAATGGAAGAAAGAGACGGTGAGCTTATTGTCAGAAAGCCCGCCGAGCTTGTAAAGGGCGTATTCGACGTTACGGGCTTCAGCGATGTTCTGACGATGGAAAACTGATACACTGTGCGCTCACGGAGGTAAAGTATATGGCGGAGATCATCAAAAACCTGTGCGCTTACGCACAGAGCTGCGGAAATACGGCGGTGCTGTATGATGAAGCCCACTCGAAGGGCATCACATACTCACAGCTTGACGATATGACTGCGCGGATATACGGCTGGCTCACAGCAAACGGCATCGGGAAGGAATGCTTTGTGTTCATAGACCTTCCGAGAGGTGTGCTGCCGATAGCCGCAATGCTCGGCGTATGGCGCGCGGGAGCGGCATTTGTGCTTGTGGAGGACAATTATGCCTTTGAGAGAAAGGAATATATCCGCAGGAACTGCGGCTGCGTGATAAGCATAAACACGTCGAACTGGGACGCGATAATGCAGACACAGCCGCTTGAAGGGTATGCAGAGACCGACGACCGCGACGCGGCATACGCGATATATACCTCCGGCACCTCCGGAAAGCCCAAGGGCGTGCTGCACGAATACGGGAGCCTGAAAATGAGCATCGGCTCGATAAAGCTTGACGGCGAGATACCATTCGGCTCCGGGGACAGGGTCGCCGTGCTGGTACCGCTGAACTTCGTCGCGTCGGTGATAATGGAGCTTGCGGCGCTGAACACGAAAGGCGGCAAGCTGTTTGTGGTGTCCTACGCAACGCTCAAAGACCCGATGCTGCTGCGGAACTTCTTTATCGAGAAGCGCATTTCCGTCACTTTCCTGACCCCGTCTTACGTCCGCGCTCTCGGGAGCAATACCGGGCCGTTCCTCAAAACGCTGTTCGTGGGCTCGGAGCCCGCAAACAACGTGTATATCGAGGGAGTAAGGCTGATAAACGTCTATGCGCTCAGCGAAAGCGGCTTCGCTGTCAGTATGTTTGAGATAGACAAGCCGTATAAGGTCTGCCCGATAGGAACGCCCTGCGTGAACACCGCCCTTATCGACGAGGAAGGCGAGCCCGCGGAGGACAGCGAGATCGGCGAGCTGTGCTTTGACGCGCCCTTCGTGCGGGGGTACATCGGGCTCCCCGAGGAGACGGAGCATACCTTCGTGAACGGTGTATGCCACACCGGAGACCTTGCAAGAAAGGACGAGAACGGAAAGCTCCTGCTTATCGGGCGCAGCACCGATATGATAAAGATAAACGGCAACCGTATAGAGCCTGCCGAGATAGAGGCGGCGCTCATGGAAATGCTGCATATAGACTGGGCGGCGGCAAAGTGTGTGGAGGACGGCGATAAGGCCTACATCTGCGCGTATTACAAGGACAGCGTGAGGATAGACAAGGACGCGCTTCGAGAGGCGCTTCTCGAATACCTGCCGTATTATATGATACCTTCATATTATGTGAAGATAGACCACGTCCCGCTGCGCCCGAACGGAAAGCTCGACAGAAAGGCTCTGCCGCTTCCCGACATCGGGGAAAGCTCGGGGAGCTATACCGCGCCCGCGAACGAAACGGAGGAAAAGCTCTGCGCGGCAATGGCAAAGGTGCTGGGCGTCGGCCGCGTCGGAGCCCGCGATGATTTCTACGAGCTGGGCGGAGATTCCCTCGGCTCGATACAGGTGATAGTCGAGAGCGGACTTCCGGGGCTCAACGCCTCGGAGATATTCAGAGGCCGCACCCCGCATAGGATAGCGAAGCTATATACCGCGCTGCACAAGACGGCGGACAGTGAAGCTCCCGAGGCGAGGAACGCGAGAGCTTTGAAGAAGGCTCACCCCCTCACACCGGAGCAGCTCTATATGGTGGATTATCAGTTCTATACGCCGAGATCCACGATGTACAACCTGTTCACGATGTTCAGGCTGGATAAAGCTCTGATGAGCGCCGAAAAAGCGGCTGCCGCGATGCAGACCGCAATAATGAACCACCCTGCCCTGCTGACGGTCATTGAGTTCAACGGGGACGGTGATATGGTACAGAGATACGCGCCCGACAAGATGAAGAACATAACGGTCGAGCAGGTACACGACTGGGAGCTCGATACTCTTAAGGACACGCTGGTGCAGCCGTTCAGGATAACCGATTCTCTGCTCCACAGATGCAGGGTATTTGAGACGGAGACTGCCGTGTATGTGTTCTTTGACGTACATCATACAATGTTTGACGGAACATCGTTCAAGGTGTTTATGAACAATGTGGTGAAGGCTGTGACCGGCGCACCGCTCATTCCCGATAACTACTACCTTATGCTCGAGGAGCGCGAAAGACTTGCGGAAAGCGAGCTCTACGAGCAGAGCCGCAGATACTTCGAGGAAAAATACGGGAACGTCAGCTGGAGCAGCTACCCCGTTACCGACAACGAGACCCGCGAAAATGAGACGGGCGAGCTGAAATGCAGCCTCGGCATAAACGGCGAGGAATTGTCGGCATTTGAAGAAAAGCTGCGGATAACAAGAAACGAGTTCTTCATCACGGCAGCGGGACTTGCGGTGTCGATATACAACAAAGCCGATGATATCCGCCTTTCGTGGATATACAACGGGCGTGAGGATACGCTTGCGCTGTCGAGCGTGGGACTGCTGTTCCGTGACCTGCCCGTCGGGTTCGGATTTTATGATGAGCAGCCTGTCACCGCGGTGTTCGATGATGTCCGCGAGCAGGTGCGCCGCGGTATCGAGCACAGCTGCTACCCGTATGTGGATACGATCTCACAGGTCGGCGCGACAGAATCCGCGTATGTGCTCTATCAGCAGGATATCCGCGATATGAGCGAGATAAAGGCGCTCGGTATCGAGACCGTCGATATACGGCAGAATCAGGCGGCTTCGCAGACGATACTCGATATGGAGATACTTGACGGCGCGGACGGTCCGGAGCTTATGATAGACTACGCCGCGAGCAGATACAACGACAGCAGCATAGAGCGGTATATGTCGCTGTATATCGGTGCGGCTGCAGCGCTGCTGAAATACGGCGCCGAAAGCGGGCTGACGGTCGGCGAGCTGAGAAAGCGGATAGAGAGCGAAAGCGCGGATAAGAGCAGTGCCGCGTTTGCGAGAAAGAAGTAAGGGGGTATCGTATCATGTTATGTCGTAATTGTGATAAGGTGCTTCCGGCCGATTCCGCCTTCTGCCCATACTGCGGAGCAAAACAGGAAGCGGCGCTCACCTGCCCGAAGTGCGGCTCTCCGGTGCTTGAGGGGGCGTTGTTCTGCCTTAAATGCGGTACACACATCGCGGAAGAAAATAACACGAGTGAAATGGGTCTCAGCATAGGTCAGAGCGGGAATGAGCCCTTTTATAAAAAATGGATCGCAGAGCACAGGGCGCTTGCCGAAACAAAGCGGATCACATGGATAAGCGAATTCAAAGGCAATTATGCCGTCGCCGTTGATGACACCGCCCCCGGCAGAGAGCTGCGCCCCTTCCTCGTAAGGGGAGAAAATACCGCCGAAACGGTATGCTATATGAGCTGGACAGGCGCGAACCTTTCCAACGGCGTTGTGGAAGGAAGCGGCGACTGCTTCAGGAACGGGACGAGATATCTGAGCTTCATTCTTTTCAAAAGCAACAGTATGGTCTCTCCGACCGAATACAGAAATATCCTGACAGCGTTTACGGGCATTACGCAGGCTTATGCAACATCGGGCGTTGTACTGCTCCTATCGCGCACCGGTAAGGTATTGTTCGCCTCGCAGTATCAGGAAAACGTCACGGGTATCGCCGATATATTCCCGCTTCGTGTCATAGGTGAGAGATACTGCCTCTACACCTCGCCGACAGAGTACAACAAAATGACGGAGCGAGAGCGTTACAGCGCCACCTCGGACGACATAAAGACCGCGTCTCAGCAGATAGTTGACTGCGACACCGGACGAAGTGTTCTCGCAGATGTATTTGTACCGAAATATGACGGCGACCCGAGCGGATATTTTGCGGAATATTTCAGCTATACGGACAAGATACTCGACAAGGTCCTCCATGTACACTCCGCAAGAGACAGGCAGAGATGTATATTCAACAGAAAGACAGGTCTGCTGTATTCGGCAGATGATACCGTAAGATACAAAACGGTGCGCATTACGGGCAGCGAAGCGCCGGAAGGCTACCTGCTGCTCAGGATGTCGGATATCCGCACCTGTGCGGGACTTCGCGGCGAAACGGAGAGCGCGGCGTTCGAGTTCATCGACGGAAATGATACCGTTGTGACCGCTCTCGGCAGATACGATATCGAGAATACCCCGGAGATAGTCGAAAGCGGCGGCAGATTGTATCTGACCGTGCGTTCGCCGGAAACACGGGACGATAACGGCAGTACGGGCTGCGCAAACAACATCACCGATATATACTGCTTTGAGGTGACTGCGGAAGGAAAATACGAGAGAAAGGGCGCGGGACGTTTAAAGTCCGGCGGCGGCTTTATGGACGGCATTGTGCATATCCATACGGACGACGGCAAAACGGGATCGTGCTATGGTGCTTTCAGCTTTCGCGGAAGGACTCTGATCTCTGTCCTGAAAGAACGTTCGGACCCGAGCGATGAATACGACCAGTGTCTGCTGCTGAACGATGACCTCAAGGTCATATACGGCTTCAATTATAAGCCGCATTACGGCGATCAGTGTCCTTACGGCATACACATTTTTGATAATGTGATGTATTCTCTCAGCAGCGAGGAGGACGAGTACGGCGATACAAAGGCGGTAATGAAGAATATCGTGACAAAGGAGATCGTGTTCTCGGCGGATCCCTCACAGCTCATCTCCAACGCAAACGCGGAGTTCGGCAAAAACCATATATGCCCGAGATATGAGTTCGGAGGCTACCGCGTTGGCGGCAAGCCCTGCTTCCTTGTCGGGAAACAGAACCGAAAGCTCGGTATTATGGATCTTAACGGCAGAACGATAATTCCCGCAGACGCGGACAATTATTTCATTGCTTCCGGGGCGGCTCTCGGAACTATCGGCGAGGGGACACATTACGCAAGGCTTCCCGCGGACACCTTCCTTATCGTGCTCGGCGGGTTTGACAGCGACAGATACAGAGTATGCGGCGCCGACAGCGGTACGCTGTTCGAGGGTACGATGGCAGAGCTCGTTCAAAAGTATGAATGAAGGAGACATTTATGGACATCGGCGCAGTTTTGGACAAATTTCTCAGGACAGAGGACAGGAACGTTCTCATTACCGATGAAGCAGGCGAGCTGCTGTACAGCAGCCCTGTTATGGATTTCCCGACAGAGCGTGTTCTTGAAAACATACAAAGCATAAGCGATGATTTCAGAGAGCAGGAAATATTTGACAGAGAAGACGATCTGTATCTGAAGGTGAAGAAGACGGTCATCGAGAATGACGGGAGCAGATATCTCTGTTACCGCGTAAGCGATGAAAGCGAATACGCTCAGCTTATCAAAGAGGTCGCGGCTTACTCCAAAAGCATATCGAATATGTCGAAATTCCAGACGAGCATTATGAACAAGCTCTCGCTGTCATACGATACCTTTCTGCCCGGACTTGCGGATTACTGCAACGCGGAAGAGGTAATGATGTTCGTCGAAAAGGACGGTCAGATCGTCAGAAGCGAATACATAGACGAGCTTACCCGTGTGGTCGCGAACGATACCGAAAAATACAGACATTACTTTTCCTTGAAGCGCGGCGACAGCGAGGGTGATTTCTTCTGCATTTTGAATTCCACCGTTCAGGGCGTCAAATGTGTGGTGCTGGTAAAGAAAAATGCGGAGCGCCGTCTGACCGACCCCATGACAGCGGCCGTCCACAATGTCATAAGCCTTTTTATAGAAAACAGCATACTTCGTGACAAGATAGTGTTCGAGAGCGAACATGACAAGCTCACCGGACTTTATAACAAGGGCAAGTATATGGCACTCAAAAAGACCGTGTTCGGAAAGCCCGCTTCAATAGCTATATACAACTATGACGTAAATAATCTGAAGCATATAAACGACAATTACGGACACGAATACGGCGACGCGCTCATAATAAAGGCCGCAAAAAGTATCGCGGCAGTCACCTCCGAGAAGGTAATGGGGTTCAGAATGGGCGGCGACGAGTATGTTATGGTAGCGGTGAATGTTACCGCGGAGGAGGCGGAGAATATACGATACCGCTGGAAAAGCGCCCTCGACAAGCTGAACGAGGCGGATACCGAATTGTTCTGTTCAATGGCTTGCGGTCTGTCATACGGCAGCGGAGAATATGATTACGATGAACTGTATGCAGAGGCCGACAAGCTGATGTACGAAAACAAAAAAGACCTTAAAGCCAATAATATCACAAGTCATATCAACGGAAAAACGCAACAAACCGGCGTATAAGAGAATAAATATGAAAAAAAACAGATCCAAAGGTTCTTTCAGCGCAATGAAAAAGCTGACTGCCGAGGTAATGGAGGCTCTTGCGCGTACCATAGACGCAAAGGATAAATACACCAACGGGCATTCCGAAAGGGTTGCGATATATTCGAGAATGCTCGCCAAAAACCTCGGACTACCGGCTGCGGAGCAGGAAAAAGCGTACTATATGGGGCTGCTGCACGACATAGGAAAGATCGGTATCCCGAATGAGATCATCAACAAGACTACCGGGCTTACCAATGAGGAATTTCAGCTTATGCAGTCTCACCCGATACTCGGATACGAGATACTCAAAAATATCAAAAGTATGCCGGAGCTGGCACAGGGAGCCCGCTGGCATCACGAATTTTACGACGGCAACGGCTATCCGGACGGGGTCTCCGGCAAGCAGATACCTCTGCTTGTCCGTATCGTGGCAGTTGCGGACAGCTACGACGCAATGACCTCAAACCGCAGCTACAGAAGGTATCTCCCGCAGGAGACCGCAAGAAGGGAGATAGAAATGAATATCGGCACGCAGTTCGACCCCGTTGTGGCGGAATGTATGCTCGATATCATTGACGGAGACTCAGCTTACTCGCTGCACGAATAGCACGGCTGCACAAAAAAACCGACCGCAGGCGAATTACGCGCCGCTGTCGGCTTTTTTTATCCATACTGATCATAGGCACGCTTGTTTCTTCCCCAGCCGAAGGCAGGGGGAAGAAACAGTATAACTCACCACAGATCTATTTACGAGGCTCTCGGATCACGTCACGATCCAAATAAGTCGCGAAGCGACAACCACAATTATTAATTATTAATTATTAATTATTTAGAGTGGCTTTTACAGTTTCTTTGTTATGGTTAGGATATTCCGGCCGTCCTTGTACTCATACCGCATATCGTCCATACTTTTCTTGACCATATATATGCCGAGACCGCCTATCTGCCTTTCCTCGGCAGACAGCGTGACATCGGGATCGGGCTTTGCAAGCGGGTCATAGTGCACACCGCTGTCTATGAAGGTTATCTCCGCGGTGTCTGCGGTTATCTCCGTTTGTATTGCCGCTTCGCCGATATCCGGTGTGTAGGCGTAATGCGCAATATTCACAAACAGCTCCTCGACCGCGACCTCTATCTGCATCTGTGCCTTCATTGAACAATCCACGGCCTCGAGCTGCCCTGTCACGAACGCTATCACATTATCAAGTTCTTCATCTGTGGCTTTTACTATGAGTTCCTTCATTTATTGCCCTCCGCTCCGAAATACTTCAATCCGAGCATCGTTATATCATCGAACTGCGGCGCTTCTCCCACAAATTCATCTACAGACTTCTTGACAGTTGCCAGCAGCTCCTTCGGCGACGCGTTCGGATCCTTGTTCAGCGCATCGATCATTCTATCACCGCCGTACAGCTCGTTATGCGCGTCGGTAGCTTCCGCCACACCGTCGGTATATACGAACAGGGTGTCTCCGGGATACAGCTCAAAATCGTGCTCCTTGAAACGTATGCCGTCCATTGTCGCGACCGCGGGAGAATGACGGTACTGTATCAGCTCAAACTTCCCGTCCTTGCGGCGAAGCGCCGGGTGCTCGTGTCCGGCATTCGCGGCCTTGCCCTTACCGGTGGAAATTTCAAGTATCCCGAGCCAGACCGTTACGAACAATTCAGCCTCATTGCCCTCGCAGAGCTGCTCGTTTGCCTGCATCAGCACCTTTGCCGGCGAAAGCTCGCCGAGCTGCGCGTGGTTCTTGATAATGGTCTTCGCAATTACCATGAACAGCGCCGCCGGAACGCCCTTGCCGGAAACGTCCGCCATTACCATTGCAAGGTGGTCATCGTCGATAAGGAAGAAGTCGTAGAAGTCGCCGCCGACCTCCTTTGCGGGATTCATAGTCGCGTAGATATCGAATTCATTCCTGTCGGGGAACGCCGGGAAGATAGACGGGAGCATATCCGCCTGGATCTGCGTTGCGACATTGAGCTCCGCACTGATACGCTCCTTTTCGGCGGTTATCTTCGTGATATTATCGATGTACTGCATTATGTCGGATTCCATTTTCTTGACCGAACGCGCAAGCACACCTATCTCAAATTTTGACGAGACGGCTTTAAGCTCGCTTCCGGTCTGATGATCCTCCGCGAAACGCTCGGCCTCGTTGGTTATATCCTTTATCGGAGAAATGACAGTCCTGTGGAGATACAAAGAGTACAGAACGACAGCTATAACAAGTATTATTGCGGCAATTGTCACAACATGGTTCACATATTTGGCGCGGGCATTCTCCAGCACACGCATCGTCTTTTCCACACCTATGATGCCGACGACCTTACCCTCGGCGTTCTTTACCGCAAGCCCCGCGGAGGTATGTGCTCCCGACTCGCCGTATGAATACAGATACTTTTCCGCTCGTCCGCCGGTCTCCACTATATGCTTCAGATCCTCGGCATAGTTGGGATCCACGTCCTTGCTTGTGTAACCGAGCGGATATCTGTCAAAGCCAAGACTTGAATTTACGGAGTCGTATATATATGTGGTGGAAGTATAATTGCTGTCAACAACACCTACATATATGAAGTTGCAGTCCGTAGCGTTTGTCAGATCGTCAAGACGCTGCTGAATAAGCTCAAATTCTTCATCTTTTTCAAGTGTGTCAAGATATTGTGAGAACTTTTCGGGGTTAAGATATGTTTTTGCTGTCTCGGCGACCTCATACGCCGAATCGTTGTACTGCTGTTCAAGGACAGCTGTAAACTCCGCAAAGCCTATATAAGCCGTCATAGTGCTGAGTATGATAACTACGGCAGCCATACCTGCGATAAGTATTACGGAAAGCCCCCTTTTGCTTACCTTCTTAACGTGTCCTTCATTACTCATATTATTCTTTTCCTTTCAAAAAAATTGATCTGATCGTCGTCAATAAGTATTCTCAGTGGTTTGGATTGATCCGTATTTCTTCCATTCACCCGCCGCCTGCGCTCATACTCGGCAAAAGAACCGACTTGCACGGGTCGTACATCGGCAAGTCCAAGATCTCCTATCTCTCTGGCACCTTTGTAGCCGAGGCTGCTCACGCAAAAGCATTCGTCAAGGATCGTCCGTGCGTTATCCGGAAGAGCATCGTTTGTCTCAATATATAAAACATACCTCGAGACCACATCCGAATGATTCCCGGAAATACAGAAATACTCCGTCTTTGATCCTGTTCTCTCCGCGAACATTTCCATAGTATTATTGAACTGCATCACATTCAGCCGTTCGTCCGCAACGTTGAGCACAAGATTTTTTCTGTAGCACACCCTGACGATCGGTGAAAGCCCGTATCTTCCGACGATCTCCACAACATCGCCTATCCGGTATCTGTACAGACCGGACAAAGTAGTTATCACAAGTTCATAACGTTTTCCAGTCTCGACCTGTGAAACAGTCAAGGTCTGAGATGAGTGGTACATTTTGTCCTCCGGTATGAACTCATAGAAGCATACATCCGGAAGCAGCACATAGCAGTCCGAAACATTCATTTTCGGTGAAAGTCCGAGTGTGCTTTCCGATGAAGAATAAACTATACTGTGTACCGGTATGTCGCCTATATAGGGCTTGAGCTTTTCATCGAACTCCGAGAAAATACTCCCGCCTATCATTCGTATATATCGCAGCTTTTTCCATACTGCGCGCAGGATCTTCTCCGGCGGAAGAGTATCAAACACCGTTCGCAGATATTCCGCGCGTTCCGGATCGGCGGGCAGCTTTTCACATATATAATCACGCCACCTATCGCTCACCCCGAACAGTTCGCTCACCGTGCCGGTCGCAATATCGCTGAGGAGAGCGTCACGCTTTTGCCGTACATATCGTATTATGCCCCAGACCCTATGTACAAAAACGCCGTGTATTGCCGTTATATCCTTGTTTGCAAGTGCAAATCTGAGCTTTATATACAGCATATCCTCCATTTTTTCGGGAAAGATGACCTGTGCCGGCGCAAAGAAGTGCGAAACATCGAGGGTTCCGTCAAGATACCTGCATTGATGGTAGGAACCGGAACGTATGCCGTTGGGAGTACCGTCAGCCATCGAAGTGAGGAACACCGAACCTAAGTTGAATATGCACCCGAAAAGCTCGTCCGGATCATCGTGCGGCAGTTCCTCCTGCACGATCCCCGCAAACGTATCCTCGGCGTAGCGCCCCTGTGCGAATATATCCTCTTCCGTCAGCGGGATATACTTAGGCGTCCCTGTGCTGCCCGAGCTTATGGAATAAAACACAGGCGGAGAAGACGATATAAGATCTCGTTCTCCCTTTATTATGCGGGATATATATTCATCATAATCTTTATACTCTGTGATGGGTACCGCATCTCCATATTCGCATTGCGAGTGTATATTGCAAAAGCCGTACCTGCGCCCGTACTCCGTATCCTTATTATCACGCATCAGCCGCAGAAGGAGCTTTTCCTGCTCGTCAAACGCGTTCCCGCATACTTCACGGAAATGACGGAGCGCCGCGGAGTATCTTTCGCTTCCCATTCGTATCCCCTTTATATCAGTATCATCAGCGAGTTCGAGCCGAATATCCTCTTGTAGATCGTTTCTTCCACAAGGTTCTGTATCATCGAAACGCCCATATATCTTTCGTCGTCCGGGTCGAACTGCAGCGGGTCAAGGTCTTTTCCGTCATAGCGTATCCTTATACCGATAGTACCCTGCAGGGAGAACACGCGTATATCGAAATTCACATTGTTCGGCGCGTTATCCTGCGCTATGACAGTCATAAGCTCTTCGAGCGCCAGACTTACCCGCATAGTCTGCTTGGGCAGCATACCGTTGTTTTCACAGAATTCCGTGATCCGCTCGCACGCGCCGCATATTGCCTCGTTATCGCTTATCATGGAGAAGTTTATAACATTACCGCTCTTGTCGAGAGCTGTATTCATAAGCATATAGCGGCTGACATTTTCACTCCTGCCGCTTACCAAACGGGTAATTATAAACCACACGCCCGTTGTCAGCAGCTCCGCAAGCGGAAGGAAAAGCCACGGTATGATACCCGCAGCCGTCAGCCCCCACAGACTTAAGACGGTAAACACAAACGCCCTCATGAATATTATCGCAGAGGACATCATTGCCCTGCCCGAAACGCTGTAATATCCCGACAGTATGCTGTTCCACAGGCACGGTATCAGGCTGAGCGCCAGACAAAACATAGGTATGTACATCGGCACATTTATGCCGTAAAGCATAGCGATGACTCCGGCACCGGCAGTAATGACAACGCCGAATGCGGCGGCATAGATCGCGCCGCTCACAAACTCAAGCTTCAGAAGTATAGCCGCGCTCTTGTTATCGTGTTCGCCGTTATATACTCCGAGCATAGCCGAAGCCGCCTGCGGTACACCGGACGTCACGGCTTCCGAAAAAGCCGCTATGCCGTTCACGACCGTAAATACCGCTACCGCCTCGTTACCGCCGTATGACATGAGCAGGCTGTTGATGAAAAGCAGCCTGAAGGTCTGCATAAGGTTGTTGAGCGCGGCGGGAGTGCCCGCCTTTGCCAGCGCGGCAAAGCTTTTCTTGTCGGGAACGGCAGGTCTGAACACGAACGTTGCCTTGCCCGAATGCTGGCTCACAAAACCCACCACACAAGCGATACCTGTAGCGATCGCGCTTGCGAGAGCCGCACCGAACACACCCATATCCATCACAAACAGATACAGTATATCAAGAAGAACGTTCCCGATGCCCATTACCGCCATCATCACCGTCACGGTCTTGTTCTTGCCGTCAAGACGCAGGAACCAGAACGGCATATATATAAGTATCTTCGGCGCCGCTCCGACAAGCATTACCTGTGTGTAGTCCTTTACCATGGGATAGACTTCGGGATCCGAGCACAGGAGTGACGTTATGGCATCAGACAGGAAGATCCCCACGACCGTCATTATCCCGGAAAACACTATGCAAGCGGAAAGCGCGATGCCGTAATATTTCTGTGCACGCTCCGTATTGCCCTTGCCTATCTGGTTCGAGGCGCAGATAGCCGTTCCGGAAACGAAGAAAGAGCCGATAACGCACAGCAAAAGATAGACGGGCACGCACAGATTTATAGCGGAAAGGCCGGTAACGCCTATCCTTTGTCCGACAAGTATCCCGTCCGCGATAATGTTCGCACAGCCGCTCACTATCGAGAGCATACAGGGTATCAACGCGGCTCTGTACGCTTTTTTCAGAAACTCTTCATTTTGCGAGAGCACCTGTATCTCTTCCGCTTTTTCCATTACTCGATATTAAGCAGATCGATAAATCCCGTTACCTCGAATATCTCCAATATGGCAGCGCTTGAGCCTTTAACGATCATCTCTCCCTGCTTGTTCATCAGCTTCTGCATCGACAGCAGAACGCGAAGTCCGGCAGATGAGATATATTCCAGCGCGGAAAAGTCGAGCGTGAGGGTCTTGATGCCTTCGATCGAGGCTTTCAGTTCGCTGTCAAGCTGCGGCGCGGTCACCGTGTCCAGTCTTCCCTCTACCTTGACAGTAAGATTTTCTCCGTTTTGTGTTTTGATGATATTCATAGCGATCCTTCCTTTCGGGTCTGATTATTTGCGGGCTGCCCCAAAACCGCTGTGCGGCATTCGGGATATCTCCCGGGCACGCATAAGCGGCGGGAGATCCCCGGAGCTGCCCTGCTGCCATTATGATGAACTCAGACACGGGGCTGGCGAGCTTTGAGGGCTCCCGCAGTGCGTCCGCACATTCATAACGACAGGATATTCTAAACCCATATTATATATACTCTGTTATTATACATCATTTTCCGGTAATTGTCAACGGTTCGGGAGTGTAAAATTTGTGGAACAACAAATAGCCTTCGCGAAAGGTCTTTGTTGTCCGAATGTGCCGTCAACAGCTCCCGTCAGCCTTTCAGCGCCGCGACCCGAGACGGTCGTGCAGGCTCATCGTCGCGTCCCTCGCCGCCGTCAGAGCGTGCAATTTTTTCACAAATGTTTTGTCGTATATAAAGCAAATTTTGTGCAATATGACAGTTTCAAGACAGGGTAAATGACACAATGCCGCAAAGAAGGTCCCCGAACGCGGCTGCGGAAGGCTTTCGAAGGCGCCATAAAGAAAATACGAATAAGTCGGTTGACTTTTCGGCTCAATTATGATAAAATTATAAATGGTTATTTACGACTATGCACAGACTAACGGCGCAAAACGAAAGGAGTACGACCATGAAGATCGAAGAAAAAGACGGAAAAGTGACTATATGCCTTGAAGGCAGGATAGACACCAACAACGCGGCCCAGACCGAAAGTGAGATATTCGCCGCCGCGGAGGGCAAAACAGGCGATATCATCATAGACGCGGCAAAGCTTGAATACATATCAAGTGCCGGACTGCGCGTGCTGATGAAGCTGCGCAAAAGCATAGACAAGGAGCTGCCCGTCATCAATGTGTCGCGTGACGTTTACGAAATATTCGAGACAACGGGATTTACTGAACTGCTCGATGTAAAAAAAGCGATGCGTGAACTGAACATAGACGGCTGTGTTCAGATCGCGGCTGGCGGTCAGGGCAAGATATACCGCATTGATGATGAAACTATCGTTAAGGTATTCTGCAACGACGGTGTTATTCCGCTGGATTTTGTACAGGAAGAGCTCAATAATGCAAAGGCGGCATTTGTCGCCGGTGTTCCCACGGCAATATCCTTCGATACTGTGAAGTGCGGCGAATACTACGGAATCGTTTATGAGATGATAGACTCGAAGACTCTCTCAAAGGCTATAGTTGACGAGCCCGGAAAAATAGAAGCATTTGCTGAGAAATATGCCGCATTCATCAAGGATTTTCAGTCCATACACGTTCCGGGCGGGAAATTCAAACAGTCAAGGGATATCTACAATCAAAAGATAGAAGCCCTTAAAACATGGATAACCGAGGACGAGCTTGCGGTCATGCACGAGATCGCCGACAGCATACCCGTTACCGATACGCTGATACACGGCGACCCTCACTCCGGCAATATAATGATCAAGGACGATGAGCTGATGTTCATTGATATGACAGAGGTCAGCTACGGACCGAA
>JAFTAG010000222.1 GCA_017458655.1 Ruminiclostridium sp.
GGGCTCCTCTAAAAACCTATTGTCGTTCAGGCGTGCCGACATAAAGTCGGCAGATTGTACAAATTTTTCGCAGGCATACTGTCGTATGTCAAGGAAAATCTGTGCAATATGACGGCTTTAGGGCGGTACGAATGGGCGGCAAGAGGTTTTTAGAGGCGCCCATAAGATGATACAATGACATTATAGCAAAATATGCCGTAAAAGTCAATACATTACCGCCGCGCCGACACATCATAAAGCAAAACAGCTCCCGCGGTCTCCCAACGGGGGCTGTGTGTCTGTCAGCCGGCATTTTCGGGGCATCGCAGGTCGATGCTCCGGACCCTCTCACGAAGCGGGAGGACATACGGCGGAGATACGGAAAGCTCATCGATGCCCATTCTCAGGAACGTTTCGGTGAGCGTGAGATCTGCCGCGAGCTCGCCGCAGATGCCTATCCGTGTATTGTTGGCGTGAGCATTCCTCACGGACATTTCTATGAGCCGCAGCACAGCCTCGTGGTGAGGGTCGGCAAACGCTCCGAGCTTGTCGTTCTGCCTGTCACAGGCGAGGGTGTACTGCGTTAGGTCGTTTGTCCCGACGCTGAAAAAATCCACGAGCGGAGCCAGCTTGTCGCTTATCACCGCCGCCGCAGGGGTCTCTATCATAATGCCGATCTCGGTGTGCCCGCCGTACCTTACGTCCTCGCCGTCAAGCTCCTTCTTCACTTCATCGCACACAGCAAGGCATTGTTCCACCTCGGACACGCTCGTTATCATCGGGAACATTATCCCGAGCCTGCCGAACGCCGACGCTCTGTACAGCGCCCTGAGCTGCGTGCGGAATATCTCCGGGCGGGTAAGGCATATCCTTATCGCCCGTAAGCCGAGCGCGGGATTTTCCTCCTTGTCGAGCTTGAAGTGATCGATCTGCTTGTCGGCGCCGATGTCGAGCGTGCGGATAATGACCCTCCTGCCCGCCATACCTTCGAGCACCTTGCGGTAGGCGCTGAACTGCTGCTCCTCGGTCGGGAGAGCCTCGCTGCCGAGATACAGAAATTCGCTGCGGAAAAGCCCTATGCCGTCCGCGTCATTCTCAAGCACGTCGCCTATGCTCTCTGCACCGTCTATATTCGCGCATATCCCGATCGTCGTGCCGTCGAGGGTGACGTTCTCCCTGCCTTTGAGCTCCCGCAGGAGCTTCTTTCTGCGGGCGTCCTCCTCCAGCTTGACGGAGAGCCTCTTTACGGTAGCTTCATCGGGAGACAGGAACACCTCGCCGGTATGCCCGCTGACCGCCAGCATATCGCCGTCCGCTATGCTCCCGAGGAATTCCTCGCCCACGCCGATCACCGCGGGAATGTTCATGCTCCGCGCAAGTATCGCGGTGTGAGAATTGAGTGAACCGAACGCGGTAACAAGCGCGAGCACCCTGTCCTTGCCGAGCGAAACGATCTCGCTCGGAGCGAGGTCGTCCGCGCAGATGACCGTCTTTTCGGCCGTAACGTCATCGGTACCGCCGCTGTCCGTAAGGCAGGCAATAAGGCGGTCACTTATGTCGCGGATATCGGCAGAGCGTGCCCGCATATACTCGTCCTCCATATTCGCGAACATCTCCGCGAACTTGTCGGAGACCGCCGCGACGGCGTATTCGGCGTTGACCTTCTGCGTTTCGATCATGCCCGTTATCGAGTCGTTGTAGTCCTCGTCGTCGAGCATCATTATGTGTATCCCGAATATCTCTGCGTTCTCTTCGCCGGCCTCTTTCAGGGCTTTGTCGCGTATCTCGGTGAGCTGCTCTGTCGCGAGAGCCTTTGCGGCCTCCAGCCTTGCGAGCTCGGCAGCAATGTCCCCGATGCTCACGCGGCTGACGGGAGCAGTGTGGCGCTTAAAGACCGAGGCTCTGCCGATCGCCGCGGCTGCGTAAACTCCTTTGCCCTTATATACGACCATATCCGTCACCCCGCCCTTCTTAAGATCACAGATTTTCGTTCAAAAATTCCTCGACGGCCTTTACTGCAGCGTCCTCGTCGCCGCCCTCAACGGTAAATCTCACGGTCTCTCCGCACTTAACGCCGAGCCCCATTACCTTTATCAGCGCGGAAGCGCTTACGGCGGGCTTTCCCTCCTTCTCTATCATTACCGTGCCGCCGAGCTCCTTTATCAGCTTCACGAGGCTGCCTGCGGGTCTCGCGTGGAGACCGAGCGCATCCTTGATAGTATAGGTAAATTCTTTCATGGTGTAGTCCTTTCCGGTCATTCTTTTCCCGCAAAATAGCGGTCGTCCGGTATGCGATACCGATCGCAAATGTTATGCCGAATTTATCAGCGCAATGCTCCGAAAAGCCTCCCGACCGTGCTCATTCACGAAAGGGAGGCTTGAAGGGATCCCGGAGCGCAGGTAAATTTCGGGCGGATAAAGAGTGGGCAGCGCCCTTTCGTTCACGACCTGTGTCCGCGCCTGTCATGCCCCTTGTAATACTCGCTCTTATCCTGATACATAAGCTCGTCTATCCGCTTCAGCAGGTCAACATCGCCCCGCCCGTCCAGCTCGAAAAGATCGCCGCCCATGGCCACCGATAAGCTGTACGGCTTTTTTGAATGCGCGTTGTAATCATCGACCGCCTTTAAGATCTTCTCTCTGAAACGCGGTACCGTGCTTTCATCGGCCTTGTTGATTACGATTATGAATTCATCGCCCGCGAATCGTATCACCACGCCTTGATTCTGCACGACCCCGGACAGTATGTCCGCCAGCGCGATGAGTGCAGAATCCCCCTCGGCATGGGAGTATGTATCGTTTATCGACTTGAAATCGTTCATATCGAGCATTATGGCGGCGACTGTCCTGTTCTTGTTCTTTTTCAGCGTTTCGGTTATCTTATCGATCTCATAGCGGTTGAATGTGCCCGTAAGCTTGTCGATGTAGATGCACTCATTCTGAAAGCAGGTAACGATCGCGGTGAACGATACGGCGTAGCCCACAGGCTGAATGGATATGCCGTAGAACAGGGTCTGAACCAGTATGCACAGGAACGCCGGCATCATAAACTGCCACACCGGGAAATAGCGCAGCGAACCGTTTTTCACCCGCTCGACAGCATAGATGCACCAGCTGTATATGATAAGTGCGAAGCCGAACAGCACAAATACAATATAGAACTTTTCCCTGTGGTAAAAATTATTTTCGTCGATATAGAACACGGTAGGCGTAAAGATATTTATTATCAGCAGCATGACTTCCGTAAAAAGCATCATTCCGACCACTATCTTCTGTGCCGCGTTTATCTTTTTCCGCAGCCGGTAGCACACAAGGAACACCACGCCGAGGCCGACCGCAAGATTGTAAAGGTACAGAACGCTGTTGACGATAAAAAGCGTGTAATATGCGAGCTCGCCGGACTTTCCGTCGAAATAGAACGCCAGCGGGTCGATAACGCAGTTTACGAGAGACACTACGGTCAGGATAAGTATCATCCTGCTCTCCTGTTCACGGGTAGGTATCTTCCACCCCTTTGTCAGGATAATGTGCATCAGAAGCAGGCAGCCTATGAAATCCGCCACCAGAACGGATTCAAAGCTTACAGATGAAGCCATTTATTCTCCCTCCCCTGTCGGCGCAAAATTTTCCGGCTCCCGCTCAAGCCCTTGCCCGACAGACGATATTTATGGTATTATATCACATTTTCCTTATCAAGTCAAGGGCTCCGCCGACCGCCGCCTCCGCTCCCCAAGCCGGATACCGGTCATTTTCATATATATTTCGCATAATGCTTGCAAATTTCCGGTGAAGGTGATATAATATATGTGACACAGTATTTTCAGCTTCATTATGAACAACAGGGGAAAAGGGAATGACACATAACGAAAAATTCGACACCATAGCCGAAGCGCTTCTCACCGACTATTCAAGCGTTTACTATGTCGATGCGGTGACAAATGAATACTGCCAATATCTCACCGACCCCGAAAACCACACTCTCAGGCCGGGAAATACGGGCAGCGACTTCTTCGGTGATATGAAGAAGTTTGCGGACAGAATGGTATATGAGGACGACCGCGGCGCCTACAAGGAGAAGCTCAACAAGGACGCCATGTACTCCGGAGCCGATAACGGCGGCAAACAGCGTTTTGAGTACAGGGTCATGCTCGGCGGCAAGCCGGTCTGGCATACCGTCAGGGTCATTCGCGGCATAAGCGACGACAAGGAGGACTACTTTGTATTCGGCGTCATAAACATCGACAGTGAGGTCCGCGAGCGCACGGAGAAGGTAAGGCTCCTGAAAGAGCGCGAGCTGTATAACTGCATAGCCGAGAGCCTCGCCTCCAACTATGACGTTATTTATTATGTCGATATGGAGACCAACGGATATGAGGGCTTTACCACCAACAATATCTACGGGAAATTCAACGTTGACGAAGAGGGCGAAAACTTCTTCACCGTCGCCCCGAAAAACGCTTCACATATAATCCACCCGCTCGATTATGACAAATTCGTCACAACTCTCGACAAGGACAATATCATCGCGCGGCTCGAGCTGAAAAAGAAGCTCACCCTCGATTACCGTATGGTGATCGACGGGAATACCAAGTTCACAAGACTGACCGTTATGTGGGCAAGCGACAAAAAGCATATCGTTATCGGCGTCGAGAACATAGACTTTGAGGTTCAGCGGGAACGCGAGCATCTGAAAGCACTGAATTCCGAGAAGGAGCTCGCAAGGCGCGACGACCTTACCGGAACAAGGAACAAGACCGCGTATCTCGAGCTGTCGCATTCCGTCCAGAAGCTTATCGACAGCGGCATAAACTGTCTGTCGTTCGCACTGGTGGTCTGTGATATAAACGGACTGAAGCAGATAAACGACAGCGACGGTCATCATGCGGGAGATGAATATATCAGGAGCTGCGCCAAGCTGATATGCGACATATACTCGCACAGCCCGGTCTTCCGCGTCGGCGGCGATGAATTCGCGGTGTTTATCCGCGGCGAGGACTACGACCGCAGGGAGCGGCTGCTTGAACAGCTTCGCGGCGAGGTCCTGCGCAACCGCAGTACCCACGGAAAGCCCGTCATCGCTTCGGGAATGTCGTCGTTCGACCCGGAAGCCGACAAGAGCGTAGCGGAGGTGTTCAAGCGGGCGGATGCCGTGATGTATGAAAACAAGCGCGAGCTCAAAAGCTGATACATACGGGCGGCTCACGCTCCGCTTGGCAATATCAACAAATAACGTTGTCGATATTCGACAAAATCGCTATTGATTTTATGTGCAATTTTTGGTATAATAGTGTGGATACGTTTTCATCGGCCGGGCTGCCCCACATCGGCACGTTTGCCGGAGAATAAAATTAAACGGAGGATGATACTATGACTTACGAAGAAGCAAGAGCCAAAATGTCCGCTATAGGTCAGGAGCACGTTTTCAAGTACTACGACGAGCTTTCGGCCGAGGGTAAAGCCGCACTGATAAAGCAGGTGGAGGAGACCGACTTTTCCGTGCTCGGGAAGATAGACAAGGGCGCGGGCAGCGACCGCGGTAAGTTCTCGCCTCTCGCGGCAATGCAGCTCCCCGAGATAGAAGCGCGCAAGCAGGAGCTTCACGACGCGGGCGTAAAAGCCATAAAGGAAGGAAAGACCGCAGCCCTTCTGCTCGCGGGCGGTATGGGCACCCGTCTCGGCTCCGACAACCCCAAGGGTATGTATGATATCGGCCTTACCAAGCCCGTTTACATCTTCGAGCGCATCATAAGCAACCTTCTCGATGTCGTGAAGGAGACCGATACATGGATAAGACTGTTCATTATGACCAGCGAGAAGAACCATGAAGCCACCGTAAAATTCCTCAGGGAAAAGAACTTCTTCGGCTACAAAGAGGACAGGATAGTGTTCTTCAAGCAGGATATGGCTCCCGCCTGTGACTTTAACGGCAAGCTCTATATGGAGGGCAAGGATCGCATATCGACCTCCCCGAACGGCAACGCGGGCTGGTATTCGTCAATGGTGCGCGCGGGTCTCGATAAGATACTCACCGACGAGGGCATCGAGTGGATAGATATTTTCGCCGTCGATAACGTCCTCCAGCGTATCTGCGACCCGTGCTTCGTGGGAGCTACCGTGCTCGCGAACGTGTCGGTAGGCGCAAAGGTAGTCCGCAAGGCTGCCCCCGATGAGGCGGTGGGAGTTATCTGTCTCGAGGACGGCAGACCCTCCATCGTGGAATACTACGAGCTCTCGGAAGAGATGATGAACGCGAAGGACGCGAACGGTGAGCCCGCTTACAACTACGGCGTTATCCTCAACTACCTGTTCCGCACGAGCGAGCTTGCGGGCGTTACCGACGACAGGATGCCGCTGCACGTCGTAAAGAAAAAGATACCGTATATAGACGAAAACGGCGCTCCTGTGAAGCCCACCTCACCCAACGGCTTCAAGTTCGAGCAGCTCGTTCTCGATATGATACACCAGCTCTCGACCTGTCTGCCGTATGAGGTGATAAGAGAGCACGAGTTCGCGCCTATCAAGAACCCGACGGGCATAGACTCCGTGGAGAGCGCGAGGGAGCTTCTCAAAAAGAACGGCGTTGAGCTGTAAAACAGAAAGGCGGAAAACACAATGGCTATTTTGGTAACGGGCGGAACGGGATACATCGGCTCACACACCTGCATCGAGCTTTTAAAGGCGGGAGAACGCATAGTTGTAATGGACAACTTTTATAACTCCAAGCCCAAGGCGGTCGAGCTTATAAAGGAAATAAGCGGCGGTGACTTCGTGTTTTATGAGGCGGATATGTGCAGCGAAGCCGATATGGAGAAGATCTTCTCGGAAAACGATATCGAGGCTGTCATTCACTTTGCGGGCTATAAGGCTGTTGGCGAGAGCGTCCGCGAACCGCTGAAATACTACAGGAACAACCTCGGCGGCACATTCACGCTCCTCGAAGCGATGAAAAAGCACGGCTGCAAAAAGATAATATTCAGCTCCTCTGCGACGGTTTACGGTATGCCGGAGAAGGTGCCGGTAGATGAGACCTTCCCGCTGTCGGCGATAAATCCCTACGGCGAGACAAAGCTCACCATAGAGGATATGCTCCGCGCGATATGCAAGGCGGACAAGGAATTCAGCGCGGCTCTGCTGCGTTACTTCAACCCTATCGGCGCGAACGAATGCGGCAAGATAGGCGAGGATCCCAACGGCATACCCAATAACCTTATGCCTATCATAATCAACGTCTGCACCGGCAAGCAGGAAAAGCTCACCGTATTCGGGAACGACTACCCTACCCCGGACGGCACCTGCATACGCGATTATATCCACGTCGTAGATCTTGCCCTCGGTCATCTCGCCGCGCTGAAATATGTGCGCACCGGGACCGGTGCCGAGCCGTTCAACCTCGGTACGGGCAACGGCTATTCCGTGCTCGACATCATCAATACATTTGAGCGTGTGAACGACATAAAGATACCGTATGTCATCGGCGAGCGCAGACCCGGCGACGCCGCGGAATGCTACTCTGTCCCGGATAAGGCGTTCAGGGAGCTGGGCTGGAAGGCGCAGCGCGGACTTGAACAGATGTGCCGCGACTCATGGAATTTTGTAAAGAATACAAAGTGATGTGCAATAAACGGAGCAGGTGAGCTCCATTTCAGCGCAAAACGCACCGCCGCAGGCCGAAAAGCTGCGACGGTGCGTTTTTATCGTTATCGTTCCTTGTCGGAATGATATCTCACGAACATCATCGTGGTATCGTCAAAGCGCGGAGTATCGCCGACAAAGCTGTCGATCTCGGCGCAAAGCGTATTGATCGCATTCTGCGGGGTATCGTCCGACAGACCGTTGAGCATACCGAGCGCTCTGTCAATGCCGAAGCGGCTGCCCTCGGCGTTCTTTACATCGGTCACGCCGTCGGTATATAGGAACAGGCACCCTCTGTCTCCGCGCTCGATACTGCCGTTTTCATACACTATATCCTCAACGGTGCCTATCGGCGGGAAATTATCCGTCACGATAAGCTCGAAGCTGTCGTCGGCTGTGCGTTTTACCGCGGGATATTCGTGACCCGCGTTGGTATATGTCACGTTGCCGGTCTTAATGTCGAGTATGCCGAACCACACGGTTATGAAGATCTGCATCTTGTTGTTTGCGCAGATACGATTGTTGACATCGGTCATTATCTCCGCGGGAGTTCCGCCGGTCAGGGCGCGGTCGTGGAGAACTATCTTGGTTATGGTCATACCGAGCGCGGCGGGCATACCCTTTCCGGAAACGTCAGCCATAACGAGCGCTATATGGTCGTCGTCCATATAGAAATAGTCGTAAAAGTCTCCGCCCACATTTTTCGCGGGTATCATCGACGTGCTTATGGCGAGGTTCGTGTTTTCATCGAACTCCGACGGCATCATATTCAGCTGTATCTGCGCCGCCACACGAAGCTCAGCGTCCATCTGCTCCGAGCGGTTCTCGAACTTGCGCTTGAGCAGCTCGAGCTCGGTGACATCGTTCATTATCGCGATGATGCCCTTGGCCTTTTTCTCGTCATCGTACAGCGGGCTTTTTATGACCTGCAGGAATTCCTGCACTCCGTCGGTATTTATTTCGAGTATGTATGATGTCCCCTCGCCGGTGGCGATCATATTCATATCGGCTTTGTAAGCCTTTTCCGCTATCTGCGGATCCTTCTGTATATCGTAGTCGGTCTTTCCTCTTATCGTCCAGCCCGCATCACCCGCGCTCTGCAGGTGGTGCCAGTAATGCGAGGAGAAGATGTACCTGCCCTCATTATCCTTGAAGTAGATGTTTGAGGGGAGCTCCCGCAGCATTATCTCCATTTCGTGGAAGGTGACGGAGTCCTTCGCTCTCGCAGCGTTCCTTATGCGAAGCGGAAGTATATCGGGCTTGAAGGGCGGCTCGAAAAACTCGTTGACGCCCGCCTCGATACACGTTCTTCTGCAGTCCCCGCTGCAGTCGGACGCCACTGCGATCACGGGTATCTCGACGAACCGCTTGTCACTTTCAAGGCGGGAGATAAGATCAAAGCCCCTGCATTTTATCAGACACGCCGCAAACAGCACGGCAGCGATGCTTTCAAGCGAGCCGCCGAGTATTTTTATCACCTCGTCGATATCCGCGGCGACCGAAACGGCATAGTTATCTTCAAGCGCCTCAAAAAGCTCCGGCATCCTCTCTTTATCTATTCCGAGCATTACCAGAGTCTTGTTCTTTTCGGCTATATATCTTTTACGATCGTTTATCACAGTAATTCACCCTTATATCTGAAATGAAATATTGCGCTCACGAGTTTAATATATCATATTCTTCCAAAAAAGTCAAGCTTTCGTGCAAAGCATTATGCACTTTGCACAGCCTGCACGGTCGTAAGCTCCGCCCACGCGGGGAGAAATCCCGCCGCGAGAGCTGTACGCTGCGACGCGATATGCGATACCGACGTACCGTAAAACGGCAGCTTCCCACGACCGAGTATCTCGTTTTTCAGCAGCGCCACGAGCGTTTTCCCCGCTCCGCAGCGCCTTGCGTCCGGTTCAACATTAATGCCTATCTGCCACATCAGCGGACTGTCGCAGCTCGCTCCCGCCATTCCGACGATCTCCCCGCCGCGCAGTGCCGCAATACCGATAACATCGGGGGCGTCCTCGCTGAAACAGAACGCCTCGCCAAACCGCTTGTCGCCGCGGAACTGCCCGATGTCGGCATCGTAATACCGCCTTATCTCAAGCTCTTCGGTCTCGACGGGCTCCGTCTTCTCCGCAATATAGAACGGGTGCACCATTTCGATGCTGTACCCGTATTCCCGCAGCATATCGGCGATACGCCGGAGATTTTTGACCTCGAAGAACCATTCCCCGCCCGTGTCGCCGTACCTCTCCCGCATCTGCGCTATTATCCGCTCATCTCCGGTAAACAGTATCTTCCCGTTCACGACAGCCGCTTTGAAGAAGCACTTTTCCGTTTCGTTGAAGCGCCGCCTGCCGTCGAGCCTGCGATATACGGAGAAATGGTTACGCCTGTCCCTGACATCGTCCGGGCTGCAGCAATAGTCCAGCGCGAGCTGTCTGCATAATATATCGTTCATACGGTGTCTTTCCTTTCTGCTGTGACAGCATTCCTCCCCCGTCGTGTGACAGGGGAGGAAAACGCGTTATTCTCCCCCAAAAGCTCCGATTTGGAGCCTTCGGGTCTCGTCAAGCTTCAAATATGCGGCGAAAGCCGCTCAACAACTATTCATTATTCACCATTCACTCTTCACTATTCACTATTTCTCCCGGGTTTAGTGAATAGTGAATGGTGAAGAATGAAAAATGAATGGTTGTGGTTGCGCTGCGCGCTTATTTTTATGGTAAATTATCGGGGTATTCGCATTTCAGAATGCGAGACCGGAGTTCGTCTGCGCGATGATGCCGAATGTGAAGCTGAAGCTTCCGCCTATGCCGAGCACCTTCGCCGCCTTCTGCGTCAGTGTCAGCGTGACCTTCGCGCTGCCGACCTTGTTGCCGTTCTCGACCGTCACGGTGTACCAGCCTTCCGCCAGCCTGAGCGTCCTGCCGTCAACGGTGATCTCCGTCACATTCGGGAAGATGTAACAGCCGCCCGCGTATTTGGCGCTGTATCTCCCCTTGGAGTCAACGCTTACGGCAACGCTGCCGGTCGCGTATCCCGCGGCAGTCTCGTTTGTATATACCGCTTTGTCTCTTATATCGGCTATCAGCGCGGCTTTGCCCGCTATCACGATATTCGTCCACTTCGACGCCTTATTCTTATATGTCGAATACGCGGACTTTATCGTGATACCCTTGCCAAAGTCGAATTTTCCGCTTTCGCCGTTGGTTATCGTAAGGTCATAGCTGCCGCTCCCGGCCGAGGTGAACGCGCCCTTGAAATCCTTAGTGCCGAGCGCTGTGAGGGCCTTGCCGTCAAAGCTTGCCTGATACAGCGTGTATTTTGCGGTCTTGTTTTCCGGGACGGTCTCGTCGATCCTGATATACAGAGCGTTCGGTTCGGCGGAAACACTGCTGCTGTACGGCAGTATCCCGCTCACCGTCATTTTGTTGATAACGAACGATACCGAGGCGCTGCTGTTCTTACGGAATACCGTGTTGTCGCTCTTTACCTTTACGGTGAGAGTGCCGGTGCCGGGCTGTTTATTGTTTTTGCATACGACGGTGAAGTCGCTGCTGCTGCCGACAAGCACGGTCATACCGCCCGCCGGGTCGGTGACCGTAACGGCGGGAACGGTCCCGCCCACATTGACAGCGGACGCGCCGACCTTCAGCATGGAGGCTTTCAGCTCCGCGCCTATACGCTCGAACTTGTAAACATATACGGAATCGGCATAACCGTTCTTTCCGCAGAACGCTATCTCGTATTTTCCGACATTCGCGTTGCTGCTCCATACAAGACCGTCGCGCAGGAAGCCGCCCTTTATTATCAGTCTGCCGCCGGATATCTCAACATACCCGCCCAGCTCGCTCTCGGTGAACGGAACATACGCGCTGCCTGTCTTTACGGATGCCGGTCTGCCTATGGTCACATCGGACGCGGAAATGCCGCTTAAAGTCACGACTATATCCTTCGTCCTGCCGGTATAGGCTTCGCCCTTCTTGTTCCAGTCTGTCGTGAACATCTTTGCGGTAAGCGCCGAGCCCTTCACCTTTACCGTCGCGGACGCCGGCGCATCGACTACGGCACCGGTATAGCGCTTCACGAAATCGGTCTCGTCCTTCGGGTAAACATACGCGGTGTATGTTCCCGCGGCGAGCGCCGTTGTGCCGTCGGAGCTTACCGCCGCGGTATCCGATACGGGCTCGAGCGTTATCTTGCAGTCAGACAGCGAGACCGCGCTGTTGTTTATCTTGGCGGAGATGCTCTTGACGAGCTCTTCTCCCTTTACGCCGCCGCTCCTGTAATTCACGGCCGTCGTCTTTAATTTCAGCGAGCTGAACAGAACGGAGCCGCTCCCGCCGACGATAAATCCGTCGGTCACGGTGCCGCAGAAATTCCCGATACCGGTCAGCAGTACGCGGTAGTAGCCCGCGGTATTTACCCTTTGCAGCGTGAGCTTGCGGGCGGAGGTGTCCGTAAGATCGCCGATGTCGCTCCAGACGCCCTTTGAGGCGTTCCACATCTGGAGGACTGCGGTGATATCCTTGCCGGTAACGTACTTTACAGTCGAGGCCGTATCGGTAATGAAGCCGCCGACAGCGGTATTGAAGCTTCTCGCGTATCTCACGGGAGCGAAGGCGAGCGTTATACCGCCGTTCTTGTTTATCACCGTGCTGCCGCTCACAGCGTCCGCGTAGCAGCCTACAGCAGACCCTGTCTGCAGCAGATGTATCGGAAGTATCTCAAAATAAACCGTCGCTTTAAGGCTCTTGTAGTTGCCCTTGCCCTGTATTATCACCTGCGGCCTGTCAGCGTCCTTTGTGTAGAGCGTTTCATAGGAGCCGTCGCTCTTTATCTTTACGGAGGCGTTCACGTTGTTCCTGTAGCTCACGGTGTAATCCTTGCCGTAAACGAGCTCACAGACATTATCGCCGTATGCGCCGCTCTTTGTATCGCGTATCCCGATAACGAGGTCGTAGGACGCCGATCTCTGCGATGTCAGCGTGAGCGCGGATGGCTCCTCGGTCAGACGGTGCGGCAGACCCGTAAATCCCACAGTCTCCGTAACGGACAGCAGAACACCGCTCGCGTCGTCGCTGTCGGTCGCGTAAGCGCCTATATTGGCGTAAACACATACCTGATTGCAGTCTGCGGGAATCCCGTAATAAGCGATACCCGACTTGTTATCAACAAATTCCTCCGCCGATACGGTGTCGGTCATATCGGGAACGGGCTCGCCCGTCGTTTCGTCTATCACCTGTGTACCGTCGGTGTAGAGCGCCTTTGAAACTATCGTGTAGGACACGATGCGCGGCTTGTTCTTGTCGGTGGTGAGACCGAGCCTTGAAGAAGCGTTCGTGAAGAAATCCGCGTTGGCGCTTATGCCGTAGGTATCACCGGTAAAGAAGCTAAGACCGGAAACGGTATCGGTGAGCTGACGTCCGCCGTAGCGGATAAAATAGTGCACCTCGAAAAGGCGGTCGGAATAGCCTATCGTACCCAGCTCAAGCGCTTCGCCCGCGAGCTTCGTATCGGTCTCACGGAAGCGGACGGATACCTCATCGCCCGCCGAAAGCTGCGTTATCACTGTCTTTCCCTCGGGAACGGCTGTCCATGTCTTGCCGCCGTCGAGAGAGTATTCCATAGCGTCGGTAACGTTCAGCACCGCGCCGTCCGACTTTCCGACACCGGAAGCGCCCGATATCACGACACCCGTGGGAGCGCTCTGCGGCTCCTTCGCCTTTATGATGATCGTGACAGGCTCGCTCGCGTTTTTGAGGAGCTTTTCGCCGGAATACACCTTTGCGAAGCGGACTCTATATGTTCCCTCGGCAAGCCCCGTGAGCGGTGAAGACGTTATCGCCGTCCACTCGCCGTCGTCCCCGCTGTATTCCATTTTATCGGTGACACCGCGTATCGCGCCGTCGTTCCCGCCCTTTTCGGTAACATATACCGGGGTGAGTCCGCTCGGGGGATCCTGATCACCGACCTCGAATATGAGCGTTATTTCCGCTGTCAGAGCGGTCTCGGTCTCCGTGTCGCTTATCTTCTCCCTGACCGTATATGTGCCCTCGGTAAGACCCGTTATCTCCTCCGAGCCCGCGGCAACTGCTTTCCACGTCTTGCCGCCGTCCGAGGAATACTCATAGGCCTTTTCCTTGTCGAGACCCCATATCCTGCCGTTGTCAAGTGTGCCGTAAAGCCTGCCCTTGAGCTCCGGCGCGGGAAGGACGCGCTTAACAACGGTCGTAGTTGTCGTCGCGGAATAAGTCCGTTCCATACCGTCGGAGATGATGACCTTGATGAGGCTGTTCATATCGGCCTTAACGAGCGTGTATTCGTTAAGCTCCGCACCGTCGATCGTCGTCTCAACGCCGTCCTTTATACGGTGCCACTCGTAGAGGAAATACGGAGCCTCCGCGGGGAGCGGCACGGCCTTCAGCGTTTCGCCGAATATCGTATCGCCCGAGATCTCCGCGCCCGTGAGCTTCACCGCGGAAGGCATAAACACGATCAGTCTCGGGCCGGGATAATGCGTGGTATCTCCCGCGTAGCGCAGAAATACTACCATATTGTTGAAAAGACGCGCTATCGTTCCGCTTCTTACGGCAGTCCACGTCTTGCCGCCGTCCGTGGAATACTCCATAGGCTTTGACGATGTGAAGCCGTTTATCTTTATTATGCCGTCACCAACTGTATCGGAGGTGGCGGGAGTCTTGACCAGCGAGCTTTCGGAGACCTCGCCGTTAAGGTTCTCTGCCTTCTCGGCGGGCTCGGTCGCGGGAAGCTCCGTTACCGCGCCGTCGCTCATCACCTTTACCGATATGCAGCAGCCTATGTCCAGCGGGCTGCTGATGATATATACCGAAGCCGTCGCGCCCGGGATATCCGTCTTTACGCCGTCAAGAATGCGTATCCATTGATATTCCAGATCGCCCATATCGGGTATGACAAGAGCCTTCAGCACATCGCCGTATATCGGCGCCGAGGTAAGAGGATCGCCGTTGCTGTCGGTTATCATACCGCCGCTCTTGGTGCTCACCGTGAAGGTCTTTGTTACGTAGCCCGCGTATTTCCCGGTGACACCGCTGATGAGTATGCTGTAAACTCCGGCTTTCGCGTTGGTAAGGATATATCTGCCGTCCTCCTTCTCGAGGCCGGTGACTGTATTGCCGGACGGGTCGGTGACCTTTACGGTGTAATCCGTGCCGTCAGCAAGCGTCTTGCTGCCGATGACAACGGTTATCTTAAAGGATTTGTCGCCGCCGTCGTATTCCACATAGGTGGGCGACAGGCTGACATTCTTCTCGGCTATCTTATCGCCCGCTATCGTGACCTCCACGAAGCCGTAGGGCGCGTTTTCAGTGCCGAGGCCGGTGTGGTTCGCGTCCGGAAGGACATAGTAGAACACCTTGTATGTGCCCGGATCGGTCGCTGTGGGACTTATCGTCCAGCTCCCGTCGATGCCCGTTCTGAAATAGATCGTGCCGCCGGTGACAGCGCCGCAGGTAACGAGAGACTTCGACTTGCCGTCATACACAAGGCCTGTGTTGGCCGCGGGATAGGACGGATAGCCCTCTATCAACGCCGGAGTCTTTTCTATGGTAAATTCATTGACAAGCGTGAATTTTCTGCTGTCGAACGTCAATACCGCCTTGACGGTGTAATCTCCCGCCTCTGTGGGGGCCGTTTCACTGCCGTTGTAGGTGATAACGGCGTTGATATCGAGCCCTGTAAGCTCCTCGAAGGACTCAAGATCGTCGAGCGTCGCCGTAAACGCCTTGCCGCTGTATGTGCCGCTCTCGGCGTTCAGCGTCAGAGTCGCCGTTCCGCCGAAGGTGCAGTTCGCCGCCGAGCACTTGACCGTAAGCACGTTGCCCTTGGCGCTGTAGGAGAACTCCGAGTGGGTATGATCACCGCCGAGAGTTTTCGCGATAGTGGAAGCGGCGTCGCTTGCCGGAGTATCCTCCGTCGCCTTTATACGGACATATATCTTATATTCTTTGTCGGAAGTGAGCCCTTTGAATACGGGATCGTCCGTCCAGTCATTAGTCCCTCTTTTGTATTCGTAATCGTGAGTTTCATCGTCCAGAGGCGATGTGATCGTTATCCTTACCGTTGTAGCCGTCCATTCAGGAACAGCCGGCTTGTCGGGCTTCGGATTCGTCGTTATTGCCGCCGTTTTTGCGGATGACGCGGTCTTCGGGGTGTCGTACAGCTCACCGTCCGCGCCCTTTTTCTGCGTTGCCTTTACATAGATCTGTTTGCCCGCGTCGTCGAGCTTGACCTTGTAGGTCTTGCCGGTCGCGTATGTTCCGTCGGTATCGCCCGGTACCTGTGTATCATCGCCGTAATACCACTCGTATGTCAGATCGCCGGAGGCAGCGCATTCCGCGGTAAGAGTATCGCCGGCCTTTACGGTGCCGTCGGTCACTTCTTCCCCGCCGCGTGTCACCTTTATCGCAGGTGCGGTCTTAGCCTGTGTCAGCTCGACAAACTGCTCCTTGAGCGATACTACCGCCACGCCGCCTGCCTTGTTGACATAATACCCCGCATCGGACGAGAATATCTCCGACGGGAAGTCGCCGCTGTACCCGGTGGTAAACGCGACGTCGCCCGAGGAAGTGGGGGGCGTACCGGTGGTCACGCCTATCCTGCTGCCTGTAACGGGCTCTTCAAGCGAAATGACCTTATCGGGAAGAAATACGTTGTTCGCGGCCGAGCCCTTTTTGTTGTCTATGATGGTAACTTTTCCGGACACTGTCAGAGCTTTTCCGACATAGACACCGCCAGCGTTCGTGCCCGCCGTGTTATCCGTGACGCTGCCGCCGCTTATCTTGACGGAGCAGTCAACGTCGGCGTAGATGCCGCCGCCGTAACCCGCGGACGAAGCGTTTTTCGCGCTGCTGCCGCTGATCTTGCCGTCGGTCATTTCAAACACGCTCTGTTCGTTGAGGCAGACTCCGCCGCCGTAAGCGGCTTTTGCGCCGCTTGATGTATTGCCCGAAACAGCGCCGCCGGTCATAGTTACCGTGACCTTTCCGGTGCTGAATATACCGCCGCCATAGCTGATCCCGCTGCCGCCTGCGGTGTTGTTGTTCACGGAGCCTCCGCTTATCGTAAGCGTGCCCTCGTTGTAAATACCGCCGCCGAAGCTGCTTCCGGTACCGCCTGCGGTATTGTTAGCCACGGAACCGCCGCTTATCGTCAGTGTGCCGATATTGTAAATGCCGCCGCCGAATCCGACGCTGCCGCTGACCTTATTGCCGGTGACGGAACCGCCGTCTATTATGAGCGTACCGTCATTGTATATGCCGCCGCCCTTGCCGGAGCTGTTGTTTCCGCCTGTTATCGTGCCCTTGCCGCCTGACGAGCTGTCTGTTATCCTGAGCGTACCGTAGTTGACGATAACATAACCGTTTTCGGCGGAAGTACTGCCGAGCAGACGGTCGATGGACATACCGTTGAGGTCGATGATGATATCTTGGTCTTCCGCTATCTCTATCGCGCCGATATCCTCGTCCTCATAGTCATAATGAGCAAAATTACCCGAAAGCGTGACAGTCCCCGCCGCGTTGTCGATCATTCGCTGCAGGCGGGTGAAGTCGTTCGGCGCAGGGATAAGATAAGCCTTGCTGCCCTGCTTTTCGGCTTTGTAATCGGGGTCGTCGCTTTGCAGGAATGCGCAGAGCTCGGTGGTTTCCCCCGTTATCTCAACGGAGGAGCTGATCGTGGGCGGGACCGCGGTAGTCACACCTATAGCCGAGCCTGCCGCGACCGCACCCGCAACATCAATCACAGTGCCGTATGCGAGCCGCACATTTTCGGCCGAACCGGCGGCGGTGTTTCCTGTGATCGTGACGGATTTGGTGCCGCCGCCCACGGCGAAAACCGCTCCGGTGCCGACGTTGACGCCTCCGCAGCTTTCCGAGGCGGTATTGTTTATGATACTGCCGCCGGTCATACTGAACGTGCCGCCTATGCCGATCTGTACACCTGCGCCGCTTTTGGCGCTGTTCGCGGATATCCCGCCGCCGTTCATCGTGAATGTGCCCTTGACGTAAACACCGCCGGATTCGGACGCGGTACAGCTCTCGATCGTGCCGCCGTTCATCTCGAAGGTCCCGCCGCTTTCAACATATACCGCGGCTCCGTATGTACCCTTGCAGTTCTTGATACTGCCGCCGTTCATTATGAACGTGCCTTCGTCGGCAACATAAACACCCGCACCCTTTACGGCGCTGCCGTTAATGATCGTGCCGGCTTCGAGTATGAGCGTTCCGCCGCCCTCAACGATGATACAGCCGCCGTTTCCGGTATTTTTCCCTCGCGCGATCATTGCTTTTGCATCGCTGCCCGCACTGTTGCATATCGTCAGTTTACCGTTTTGCTTAACGGTTATGACATTTCCGGTGCTTGACGCAGCGTTGCCCATTCCGCGTGTCAGCTTATTGTCATTGAGGTCGAGCACAAACTCCTCTGCCTCTTCCCCGCCGCCTACAACAAAAGGTTCAGCTATCTCCAGCTCGCCTTCGAGCTTTTCCGGGACTTCCGCGTTCCCGTCGCTCTCGGGCTGTGAAATGACGATATCCTCCGCTCCTGCGGCTATATCCAAAATATCGGAAGGTGCGGTGCCGTAAAGCCCCGTGATCGCCACGGCGGCCGCTATGAACGCGCTTGCCGACCTTCTTAACAGACCTTTTTTCATAGTTGACATCCTTTCAGCGTAAAGTATTCCATATATGCAGAATTCCCCCAGTCATTACGGCAAAAGGCCGCGCCGAGGACTTCCGGACGCTCTGTGAGCGCTGTCCGCGGGGTCTTCGTGTGATCGGGGGTTTTCTGATATCAAAGCCTAATGCGGCTTATTTTTCGTAAGTATCATAACTGCGATGAACGCCGCCGTCAGCAGCACAGCAAGCGCTATTATGATGATAAATATGACCGTGCTCCCGTCAAAAGAGACGGAGCTGCCGCCCGTACTGCCCGCGGGAGCCTGTGTCACCGCAGGAGCCGCCGTTTCGGCACTTCCTGACGTTTCGGCGAGCCGCGTCGTATCGACAGCGGCTTCGGTCTCCGGAGAGCTCTCCGCCGTGTAAAACTCCGTTATCTCGCCCGTTACGGCATTTGCGGTCTCCGCGGTATCGCCGGTGTCGGAGGTATCGGAGACTTCATTACCGCCGCCGTTTTCCGTTTCTTCGGCGGCAGCTGTCTGCTCGTCTGTATTCTCGTCTGTTAGCTCACCGACCTCTGTAAGATCGGCCTCGGCGGGCTCGGGAACAACGGGAGCTTCCCCGGCTCCTGCGGCGGGATCTCCCACCGTTACGGTAACAGAGATAGTCTCGGGGAACCATACCTCGATAAAATCATAGCCTGTCTCGTCAACGTAGCAGAAGCTGTGTTCTTCCAGCACGAACGGGTACCGCCCGTCCGGCGCGCTGTCCTTGACGCGCATTTTCGCGGTAAGTGTCAGTCCCTCGCTCAGGTCGATGCTGCGTATAACATTGATCGCGAGCAGAACGACCATATCGTCCGAGACATTTATAAAGCCGCCCGGTACCTCGGGAGCCCATTCCACCACCTCGAACGCGTTTTTGTCAAAAGATAGCTTTACCGATGCCGTATCGGCGTTTTCCGCCGGCGGCACCGAGATCGTGACCGTGAACCCGCTGCCGCGCTCCGGAGAGGCTTCCGAGACGAAAACGCCGTTCGGAGCGTCGGCAAACGCCGCTTTCGGCAATACGCATATCATCAGTATCGCCGAAAGCAGCACGGCTATAAGCTTTTCGATCTTCTTCATAAATTCTCCAAGGAGGCACTATTTCCTTGTGCTTCTCCTGCGCTTTTTGTCTTTTCTTGCAAGCAGCACGCACGCCGTCGCACCCGCGGGAACTATCAGCCAGCCCGCAAGACCGGTGTGAGGGTTAGCGTTTCTCGGCTCATCGTAGATATACGCATCACCGCCGCTGTTGCTGCCCGGCTTAACGGAATTGTCGGTAAGCTGCACGTCCGGGCTCGTTAAGTTCACACGATCGACGAACATATACGGCGAGAATGACGTTGCGCGGAAATATATCTTGCGAACGCCGTCGTCCGTCACTATCACGCTGTCGATAAGCTCGGGAATGCCATCCTGCGTGTGATATACCGCTATATCTCCCGAATCCGGCGAAAGGTCGTTCGGTATCGGGAAATAAAAGTCGATGTAACCGCCGGGCAGGTAGTGGACATACTTGCCTGTCTCGGTGTTGTAGAGGCTGATGTCGAACGCGTAGCTCCTGTGGTCGGACAGGCGCAGCGTCCGTAGCGCCTTCTCCGCGCTGCTGTCGGCCTCAGCGGTATGTCTGACGTAGATTATCGTGTCGCCGCTGAAAAAGCTTGCGTTTGTACGCGCGCTGACCCTGCCGGAGTTGATGCCCTTCAGATCGGTCTTGAGCGTGATATTGACCTTGTGATCCGGAGTTATTATCTGCTGACCGTTGTTCGGGTCGGTGTTATTCGTTCCGGGATCATGGGTGGTGTGGTGGTTATTGTTATTATTATTTCCGGGGGCGGTGTCATTCGGCGGGTAGTTGTAGTGAGGGTCGGGATCCGTATGCCACGGGTAGGGGTTAGGTACGTCGTTATACCCGGTGCCGTCGGTGACCGTTACATAAGCGTAATTGGTCGCGGGGTACCAGAGCTGGTCGCTGCCGTACATAAGGCTTGAATACAGGCTGAACAGATAGCGGCCGCTGCCGACGGTATTTTTCGCCCTCATCGTGGCCGTAATGGTGAGACCTCGCGTAAGGTCAATGCTCGAATAGCCCGCCACCGACAGCCCGAAGCTTCCCACGCCGTTTGAAACGACACCTCCGGAAACATTCGGGGAACAGGTCACAAGATCGAACGCGTTTGCGTCATACTGCACGGTTATCGCGCCGGAGGTAGCATACGCGCTGACAGCGGGAACATTCACATATACATAGAAAATATCGCCGCTGCGCACATACAGGCTCGATACGCTGATACCGCCGCCGGTCACACCGTAGTAGGGTGTGGGGGTCGGTGTCGGGTCGTCCGATGAAGACGAGCCGGTCGTTACTCTTATGCCGTCGATCCTTGACGTCGGGATCCAAAGCTCCTGCAATGATGTGGAACCGTAAGGATATCCCTTTATCTGATAAGAAGTGAGTTCAAAGTTATAGTACGTCGTCGGCGCGGTCTTGAGCGCCTTTATCTTTGCCGTGAGCTTGAGACCCTTGCTGAGGTCGTAATACCCGTTAGTCAGCTCGAGCATTACAAATCCGGAGCCGGGTTCCGAATACGCGCCCGAGATCTTCGGATCCCACGAGGTCACATCAAACGCGCTTCTGTCGAATTCCACCATGATCGACATACCGGTCGCGATCGCGTCTATCTTGGGTATGTTTATGTATGCGTTGAATGTACCGCCTCTGGCGACGGAAGACTTTGACAGCTCAATGCCGCCGCCGATCACAGCGTACGGTGAAACGCTGTTCGACACGGTAACGGAAGCGGACGGGGTAAGCGGCTCCCATACCTGCTTTCCGCCGCTGTCGGCGGATATGAAGTTGTAGGATACTATCTTCGCGGTGTATGTTCCCGACGCTGTGCTTCCGGAAGTGAGCAGCGCGGTGAACTCGATGCCGCCCGAAAGGTCGATATTCGAGCCGGTAAAGGTAAATGTGCCGTTACCGCTGTTGGGAGTAAATCCCGTTTTGCTCGCATTCAGAGAAGAAACAGTGAAGTCATTGGTGATAACGCCGTCCTTCAGAATGTTGACAGTTACCGACGCGCTCGTGGCGATCGTGTTTACGGCCGGGACGGTCACAGTCGCCAGAACAGCCTCGCCCGCGGTTATAGACGGTCTCGACAGGCTTATACCACCTTTTCGGACGGGGTATTTGCTGTATTCGGAAACTATAGTTACATCGTCGGTGTAGGTCTCCGGTACCCATATACTGTGCGCGGTACCGTTCTTCACAAAGGAAACGACATGGTCTTTCAGCGTAAACTTGTGAACGGAACCGATGACCGCGGAAGCCTTCGCGCGGACCTCCAGATCGAATGTGATGCCGCCGCTGAGGCTTGCCTTCGGGTCGAGCCCGGTCATCGTAAGCAGGAAATACCCCGGGTCGTTCTGTACCTGCGAGCTTGTAATGGTCACACCGCCTATCGTCTGGCTGCGGTTCACCACATCAAATGTGTCGGCATCATAATTGATACCGAGGATCACCGTATCGGCGGAGACCGCGACGGCGGGGACATTCACGGTAACATTGATCGTGTCCGCGGGTTTTACTTCCGAGGGGACGCTTATACCGCCCGCGGTAACGGGGTAGGTCTTGGTAACGGTGACATTGAGCACGTCCTTTTTCTTGGTCGGCGTCCAGAGATTAGTCCCGTCGGCAAGCTTCACATTCGGCGCGGATAAATAGAACCAGTGGTCGCCCGCCACAGCATCGACCGATACCTGCATATGCGCATAAAGCGTAAGCCCGTCGCTGAGATCCACCTTCGGATTCTGCGCGGTAAACGTGAGATATCCCGACTCGGCGGTCACGGAGATACCCGTAACGCCCGTATCGGACGAGAGCAGGTCGAAGTCGTTCTTGTCGTATTGCACCGCGAACGAGAAGGTGTCGGAGGTCGTGAAGATATTGGGGATCTCGATCTTTACATCAAACTTTTCGTCCGAGACCGCCTTGTTCGGCACGGCAGTGACAAGGCTTACGCCGCCGCCCTCGACGCCGAATTCATCGACCACGTCCACTTCCGCTGTCTCGTCTAACGGCGACCAGCCGTTGTGAAGCTCGCCGTCGGTATCGTCCACCATTACGGAAGCCTCGGTAAGCATCAGTTTAGTGGGCGGGGGCGAGAGAGCCGCATTCTCCCTGGCGCGGAGCACAGCCTTGAACGATACGCCCGTGGGGAAATCCAGCAGATTGCCGGATCGTTTCGCTGTAAACCCGAACACGCCCGAGGTGTTGTCAATCGGTGTGACGTTCATACCGGCGATGACGGGCTCCCACGACTCGACCGTGAAGACCTTGGGGTCGAATGTGACTTTCACAGTCATGCTGTCAACGAGCTTGGGCATTCCGGGGATCTCGACCGTTGCCTCGATAGTATCGCCGCGCTGTACGCTTCCGGGGGCGTAGATACCGCCGCTGTACCGGGGGTAGCCGGTGCAGTGCACGGTCGCCTCATAGTGGTCGGGCACCCAGAGCGGTACGCCGTTATCCTTGATATCCTGCACAAGATTGAAAGTGAAGTCGCCCTCCACGGCGTCTTTCCTTACGCGCAGTATCGCGGAGAAATGCAGCTCTTCGTCGAGCTCCGGGGAATTCTCCTTGAATTGATAGATCAAGTGGTGATTTACCGTATCGTGGAAGAAATCGCCGGGATCCTCGACCTCGAACTCCGTGGGGTCGTAGTCAAAGTACAGATACGCGTTCTGCGCGTCCCACGCTATCATCGGGAC
>JAFTAG010000223.1 GCA_017458655.1 Ruminiclostridium sp.
AGACTGTATTTTTGCTTAAGAACAGCTTGATTTATTGGTCAATCTATGATGGGCACCTCTAAAAACCTCTTGCCGCCCATTCGCACCGCCCTAAAGCCGTCATATTGCACAAATTTTCCTTGACATACGACAGTATGCCTGAGAAAAATTTGTACAATCTGCCGACTTTATGTCGGCACGCCTGAACGACAATAGGTTTTTAGAGGAGCCCTGATATAATTCAATCGGTAAGCGCCCGCTAACCAAATGACAGTTTCACATAAAAAGGAAAGCTTAACGATATGATAAAATATGATATAACTCAGCCGATATTACTTAAAACAGGCGTATATGATCTGAACAGCGAGAGAAACTTTGACTACCAGCTCAACCGTGTGATAAACTGGGACGGCGGCAGGCTTGAAGATGTCGAGCCTGTCGCGCCGAAGATAAAAACGAGCGCGGATTGGAAGCGCGAGCTGATACAGCTTGGTGACACTGCAATGCGCGAGGAACGCACCGGAAACGCGATCGCATACTACCGCATGAGCGAGTTTTTTTGTACGACGGCGACCCCGACAAGCGCAAATACTATGAGCTTGCGAGGAAGCTGTTTTACGAGTATTACGCGGAGTATTTCGAGGGAGAAAATCCTCGCATAGAGCGTTTTGACGTGCCGTATGAGAATGTCAAGCTGTCTGTGATGCAAGTCAAGCCGTTCGGAAAAAGCAAAGGAAAGATACTGATACACTGTGGCAACGACAGCTTTTTCGAGGAGTTTCTTTTCTCGCTTCTGTACTTGCAGGAAAAGGGCTTTGAGGTGTATCTGTTCGAGGGACCAGGACAGGGCGGAGTGATGCGCACACAGGGTATGCACTTCACCCACGAATGGGAGAAGCCGGGCAAGGCGGTGCTTGATTTCTTTGACTTATCCGACATTACAATTGTCGGCATTTCCCTCGGCGGGTACCTCGCACCGAGAGCCGCGGCATTCGACAAGCGCATCACGAAAGTCGTTGCTTGGTCGGTTTTCCCGTGCTTTCAGACATTCTTGTAAGTATGCAGCCGCAGTCAACACAGCGCGCATTCCACACTCTGATGAAGCTCCGCGCCCGTCCGCTGCTCAACCTCGTGTTCGGTAAGAAGGCAACGGAAAGCTTGCGCTCGATACGATATGCAGCCGGATAGAGCAAATTTGAATTTATTTCAAAAAAACTATTGACAAAACAAAAAATGTGTGATATAATGCTTACCGATATTTCGATTACCGGTAAGCTGTTTATTTACGGAGGGAGATCATGTCAACACCCGACAGAAGCATAGACCCGCGTCTGCTTGCAAGCGCACAGGCGGAATTTATGAAGCAGGGCTTTTTAAAGGCCGAGCTTAAAACAATTTGCGATAACGCCGACATCACGACAGGCGCCGTATATAAGCGCTACAAAGGCAAGGAAGACCTGTTCGGCGCGGTCGTCGATGATATCGCGGGCGAGCTTATCGCGTTTGTGGAAAAGCGCTCCGCAATGGATTTTTCCGCGTTGAGTGATGAAGAGATCTACAATTCCTGGATAATGACATACGAGTCTATGATGCCGATGTTCGGAATGATCTATGAAGAACGCGACAAATTCACATTGCTCATAGACAAGGCGGCGGGAACAAGATACGAGAATTTCAGCCACGAATTTGTAACGAAAATGAGCTATGCTTACGAGAAATTCTACGAGGAAGCCAGAAAGCGCGGACTTGCCGAAGCCGAGGTCACAAGAGAGGAATTTCACGTTCTGATCTCGTCCTTCTGGACCTGCATCTGCGAACCTATCGTTCACGATATGCCGTGGGAGCAGATAGAAGAGCATTGCAGGATAGTCTGTCGCTTCTTCAACTGGAAAGATGTGATCATGCTGAAAAACCGGTAAAAAATCGGGAAAGGCGATGAAATAATGTTTGATAAGGTCAAGCCGTATATGGGCGGCTACATCAAGTATACCTACGCAGCGCTTGCGGCGATGTTCGCGGGGCTGATAGCGTCGGCGGTGCCGTTCTTTATGGTGTATCGCATCATAAAGCCGCTCATAGACGGCGAAACACTGTCCGCGGAATTTCTGATAGTGCATATCGCTATTATTTTTGTGTGCGAGTTAGCCTATGCTATCTTGTATGTGTGGGGATTGAAATTCTCACACATATCCGCATACAACACGCTGAAAAATATCAGGATCTCCCTGCAAAAGAAGCTTGAGCGGCAGCCCCTCGGAGCCATTCAGGATATGGGCAACGGCAAGATAAAAAAGCTGTTCACCGATGACATCGAACAAATAGAGCTTCTGCTTGCGCACGCTATCCCCGAGGGCATTTCCAACCTCTCAATGGCGCTCATCTCGATAGTATGTATGTTCTTCGCGGACTGGAAGCTGGCGCTTCTGTCGCTGTGCTCACTGCCTCTCGGGCTGCTTGCAATGGGTATGATGTTCAAGGCGGGAATGGCTCGCATGAACGCGTATTATGCAGCCTCAGCGAAGATGAACGCAACGATCATCGAGTATGTCAACGGTATGGAGGTCGTGAAGGTCTTCGGACGCGACGGAGAATCCTACCGGCGCTACGAAAAGGACATCAGGGATTACCGCGACTTCACCCTTGCGTGGTACAAGGTCTGCTGGCCGTGGATGGCGCTGTACAGCGCGATACTGCCGTGCGTGGCGCTGGTGATGCTGCCGGTGGGAACGCTGTTTGTGATAAACGGCATTTCGACGCTTGCCGACCTTGTGCTCGTATTCTGTCTGTCGCTGTCGATAGGTATGCCGCTGCTGAAAGCGCTCGCGTTCGCGGGAAAGATACCGCAGCTCGGATATAAGATAGACGAGATCGAAAAGGCTATGGACAACGAGCCTTTAAAGTCTAACGGTAATTCATTTATCGGTAATTCGCATATCGTAAAATTTGATGATGTACGCTTTGCCTACAAAGAACAGGAAGTCCTGCACGGTGTATCACTTGAACTGAAAGAGGGTACGCTCACGGCGCTTGTGGGCGAATCCGGCAGCGGTAAATCCACGCTCGCAAAGCTGCTGGTGCATTACTACGATCTGAACGGCGGTAACATCTCAATCGGCGGGCAGGACATCACCGATATGAGTATTGAAGCGCTCAACGATAATATTTCTTATGTCTCGCAGGAGCAGTTCTTGTTCAATACCACGCTGTATGACAATATCCTCATCGGCAGACCCGATGCAAGCCGTGAAGATGTTCTCGCAGCGGCGGAAAAAGCACAGTGCGGTGAGTTCCTTGCACGACTGCCTGAGGGTATCGACACAATGGCGGGTGACGGCGGCAAACAGCTTTCGGGCGGCGAACGGCAGAGAATCTCACTTGCAAGAGCGATACTCAAAAACGCCCCCGTGATCGTGCTTGACGAAGCGACAGCCTTCATAGACCCGGAGAACGAAGAGAAGATGAACGCGGCTATTGCCGAAATAATCAAGGGCAAGACCGTGCTTGTCATAGCTCACCGCTTGCAGACGATAGTGAACGCGGACACGATCTGCGTGATGAAGGACGGTAACATTATCGCAGCGGACACGCACGAAAAGCTTCTGCAAGGCTGTGAGGAATACCGGAAGCTCTGGAACAGCAGCGAAGCCCGCGCGAGCTGGCAGATAGGAAATGAGGTGACGGCATGATCGGAATGTTAAAGCGGATCCTCGGCGTCGCGGGAAAATATAGGGGCAGGATCTACGGCTCGATGTTTCTTTCGTTCCTGAAAGGGCTGCTGATGAAGGTGCCTATCGTGCTTACATATTTCATCGTCACGACCTGTCTTGACGGCACGATAACGGCAATGACCGCGCTGTACGGCGCGATAGCGCTTGTGGTGAGCATAGCTGCGCAGGCGGTGCTGCAGTATCTCGCGGACAGGCTCCAGAGCGCGGCCGGATATATGATATTCGCGGATATGCGAATGAAGCTCGGCGAGCATCTGCGCCGCCTGCCTATGGGCTACTTCACCGAGGGCAACATCGGCAAGATAAGCTCGGTGCTGTCAACGGATATGGTTTTCATCGAGGAAAACTGTATGATGGTGCTTGCGGACATGATGAGTTATCTGTTCTCGCAGGCGATAATGGTCGTGTTTATGTTCTTCTTTGATTGGCGGCTCGGTATCGCGTCGATCGTCATAACCGGCGTTATGGTGCTGCTCGGCAGGAGTATGATGAAAAGCGACCTCGTACATTCGGACGAAAAGCAGGAAGCCGCCGAGGTGCAGACACAGGCTGTGCTTGATTTCACGGAAGGTATCGGGATAATCAAAACCTACAATCTGCTCGGCGAAAAGTCAAAGGAGCTCACCGACAGCTTTGAAACGAACTGCCGCGTGAATCTCGATTTTGAGTTCTCGCATCACCCGTACAAGCGCGGTGTATTCCTGATCTACGGGATCGGAACGGCGGTGATGCTCGCGGTCTCCGCAGTGCTGTATATGAGCGGACTTATGGAGCTGAACTTCTTTCTCGGAATGCTGCTCTGCCTGTTCGATCTGTTCGTGCCGATAAAGTCGTTCTACGATCAGGAAGCGCGCCTTACCGTTATGAGCGCCTGCATGGACAGGATAGAAGCATTGTTTGCCGAAAAAGAGCTTGACGACAGCGGCAAACAGGCTCTCACGGACAGCAATTCGCCCGAGATCGAGTACAGAAATGTCACGTTTGCTTACGACAAAAAAGATGTGCTGAAAAACGTATCGTTCAAGGCGGACAAAGGAACAATGACCGCGCTTGTCGGACCTTCGGGCGGCGGAAAATCCACGATAGCAAGTCTGCTCACAAGGTTCTGGGATATACAGTCGGGCGAGATACTGCTGCGCGGTACGGATATACGAAAAATACCGCTGTCGGCGCTTATGGACAATATCAGTATGGTGTTCCAGCGGGTGTATCTGTTCCGGGACACGGTGTATAACAATATCGCGCTCGGCAGACCGGACGCGACCCGCAAGGAGGTCATCGAGGCCGCAAAAAAAGCGCGCTGCTATGACTTTATAATGGCGCTTCCCGACGGCTTTGACACGGTCATCGGCGAGGGCGGAGCGTCGCTTTCCGGCGGTCAGGCACAGAGACTTTCTATCGCACGCTGCATACTGAAAGATTCGCCTATCGTCATTCTCGATGAAGCTACGGCAAGCGTTGACGCGGACAACGAAAGCTATATACAGCAGGCGATCTCGGAGCTTTGCAGGGGCAAAACGCTGCTCGTGATCGCACACAGGCTGAACACGATCGCTCATGCTGATAACATCATGGTCATCAGGGACGGTCAGATCGCCGAGTCCGGTGACCACAAGCGTCTTATGGATATGGGCGGTATCTATCATAATATGGTAACAAAACGTGCAGTAAGCACGGGCTGGAAAAACTGAACAAAGGAGCAATTTAACTATGAAGGAAAAATTTGAGATCAAAGAGCTTATCAATGTCGGCGTATTCACGGCGCTGTATTTTGTGGTGGTATTCGTGACCTGCTTTATCGGAATGGTGCCGATTTGTATGGTGCTTATCCCGCTTGTTATACCGATCGTCGCGGGAATACCGCTGATGCTGTTCTACTCGAAAATAAAGCGCTTCGGTATGTTCACGATCTCGGGCGTGCTGTTCGGACTGATAATGTTCCTTATGGGAAGCTATTCATGGGTTATACTGCTGACCTGCGGGCTTGCGGGGCTTCTCGCCGATGTCGTTCTTATGCTCGGCGGGTATAAGAGTATAAAGCACTGTATCGCGGCTTCCGCGATATTCAGCCTTTGGGGCATCGGCACCTTCATTTCCCTTTTCTTCGGATTCCGCGAGGAATATTTGCAGAACATCACAAGCGGCTACGGTCAGGAATATGTTGACGCGCTAAGCTCATTCACTCCCGCGTGGATGTTCTATGTTATGGCGGCAATGTGCATTGTCGGCGGCATTATCGGCGGTCTGCTCGGTGCGGCCGTTCTCAAAAAGCATTTCCGCAAGGCAGGAATGGCGTAATGCAGATAGGTCTCATCGGCAGCTCAAAGAACGTTATCTTCGACCCCGACCCGCGGGCAAAGCTCTCGATGCTGCTCGCGGTCAACATCGTAATGATAAGCGGCGGCGCTGCGGGGGTCGAGCTTGTTCTTCGCGCTGTATGCGCGGCGCTGCCGTTCCTGCTGCTGCTCTCGATACGGCATTTCAGAGCTGCCGTTATATACTTCATACTGCTCGGCACGGCGGTGTATTGCGAGGGCTTCGTCCTGCCATATACCCACGGGATCGCAGGCATTCTGCTGATGATACCCTGCGGCATACTCACCCGCTTTACCGCGGGATATGTGATGTGCTGGTACTGCGTGAAGTCCGTTTCAGTCAGCGAATTCGTGACGTCAATGGAGAAAATGCACACCCCGTATTTCATAACTATACCGCTGTCGGTCATGTTCAGGTACTTCCCCACTCTCGGCGAGGAATACCGCTCGATACACGACGCGATGAAAACGCGCGAAATAGGTCAGAGCGTGAAAAATCCGCTTATTTACATCGAATATGTGCTTGTGCCGATAATGATGTCAACGGTGCGTATCGCCGATGAGCTTTCCGCGGCTTCGCTTACAAAAGGGCTCAGCGCGGGAGGTAAGCGCACACACATCTGCGAGGTGCGGTTAACCGCAGCGGATCGGTTGCTTATCCTCTGCTCGTTTGCGATGATAATACTGTTCTTCGTGTTTTAAGGAAAGATAATGATAGAATTACAAAACGTCAGCTTTGAATATACGGCGACCGGGGCAAACGGTGAAACGCTGCATAAGAACGGTGTCCGCGGACTTGATTTGACGATAACGGACGGCGAGTTTGTAGTGCTCACAGGCGGCTCGGGCTGCGGGAAAACCACGATCACCCGCCTTATCAACGGCCTTATCCCGCACTACTATAACGGCGAGCTGAACGGCAGCATAATTATAGACGGCGTAAGCGTTCCCAACACGCCGATATTCGAGACTGCAAAAAAAGTCGGCAGCGTATTTCAGAATCCGCGCTCGCAGTTCTTCAACGTCAACACCACCGATGAGATAGCATTCGCGGCGGAAAATCAGTGCACAGAGCCGGAGCGGATAAAGGAGCAGATCGCGGAGACCGCCGCTTCAATGCGGATAGAAAAGCTGCTCGACCGCAGTATATTTGAGCTTTCCGGCGGCGAAAAGCAGATCATCGCCTGTGCAAGTGTAAGTGTTCTTTCGCCCGATATTATCGTGCTTGACGAGCCTTCCTCCAACCTTGACATCGAAGCGATAGAAAAGCTGAAAGCCGTGCTGACCGACTGGAAAGCGCAGGGAAAAACGATCGTAATTGCGGAGCACAGGCTGTATTTTTTACGCGAGCTTGCGGGCAGAATGATAATTCTCGACAACGGAAAAGTCGTGAAAGAACTACATGCGGAAGAGATAAAGGCGCTGACATTTGATGACACTGAGCAAATGGGGATACGCCCCTTGTCGCTTTCGGACATTCGCTTCAACGGCTGCAAAACCGCGTCACAAGGCAATACGATAAGGCTTGAAAATTTTGATTTCACCTACAAAGACGGCAAACACGGAATAAATATTCCGGAGCTTGAGCTGCCCGAAAACCGCGTGATCGCGATAATCGGTCACAACGGCGCGGGCAAAAGCACGCTTGCAAGAAATATCTGCGGACTTGAAAGGAAGTGCAGGGGAACTCTCACGCTGAACTGTAAAGCGCTGAAAGCAAAAGAGCGTCTGCGCAGCTGCTATATGATAATGCAGGACGTGAACCACCAGCTATTCACCGAGAGCGTCCGTGATGAGGTAATGCTGAGTATGACGGATAAGGCTCTGACCGATGAGCAGAAGGCGGGTCGGGCAGACGAGATACTTGCGCAGCTTGACCTTATCGAATATGCGGATACGCACCCTATGGCGCTGTCCGGCGGCCAGAAGCAGCGCACGGCTATCGCTTCGGGTATTGCATCGAGCAAGCCTGTGATCATATTCGACGAACCCACAAGCGGGCTTGACCTTGCACATATGAAGCAGGTCGCAGGTGAGATACGAAAGCTGCGGGATATGGGCAAGTCTGTTTTTGTCGTCACCCACGATCTTGAATTTATACTGTCCTGCTGCGAGCATATCGTAAGGCTCGAAAACGGCGAGGTCGTGCAGAATTATGAACTTACAAACGACAATTTTCATCTCCTGACAGGATTTTTCGACGGTCATTAAATGCTTTGTACGGAAGCACTTGAACAGATCGCGAAATAAACTATGGCAAAACTTGCAGACAGTGTTGCAAATGGTGAAAAACTATGATATAATAATTACAGGCAGTTTGTATTATGGTCATAATAAACAAACTGCTTTGTGCAACTATACGGAAATTAAAAAATTTCCGGAAAAAGCGTAATTTTTCGTCGATTTATTCGTTTTATTATTACTATGGCAACTAAATAATGTTAAGATCGGTATTTAATATGATCACCCTGATAACTCACCATATAATTAAGCGCGCAGCGCAACCACAACTATTCACTATTCATTATTCATTCTTCACTCTTCACTAACACAGAAATAATGAACAGTGAAGAGTGAATGGTGAATAATGAATAGTTATGGTGCGGCTTCGCCGCGGTTTTGGATCGTGACAAGATCCAAAAGCCTTGTTATAGATCTAAGGTGAGTTAAATGGGGAAACATAATATTTAATTGCCGGAGTAATAACAGAGGACTGTTTTTCGGGAGGTCGGAAATATGAAATACAGGACATTGCTTGCGGCCGCGATTTCGGCAGTTATGGTATTGTCGGGGTGTAATACGGACAAGCCCGCGGAGACTTCGGCA
>JAFTAG010000224.1 GCA_017458655.1 Ruminiclostridium sp.
AGCCGATGACCGAGTAGAGCATTGACGCGTCCCTGTACTTCGAGAGAAACTCCTTCGATGTCTCGTCGATCTCGTCAAGTCCGAGCAATCCTTCTATCTGCTCGGCGTAAAACCCCGCCGACCACGAGCTTACGAGGTCGAGGTAAACGCTAAGTCCCGTAGTCGCGTAGAAGTTCTCGCCGCTGTCATAAAGCTTCCCCTCGCTGTCGCGGCGGTAGGTCTGCGCGGTCGGCTTTTTCTTGCTGTCCGTAGCCTTATGGTAGAGCACACTCTTGTCCGAAAGTGTGTCTATGTCATACAGTTCGTGACAAGGGCAGAGCGTGAGTGTGAAGCTTTCGCGGACTTTGATGCTGTCATCTCTGCCGCCGAAACGCTATAACGTTATTGAATGCGGATACGGGTGATCGCCAAAATATAAGAAATAAGGCCGGGCATGATGCTTATGCCCGACCGTGTTTGTGTATTATTTGTTTTTGCGTTTCTTCTTATAGGTCATTACGTATCTCAGAATACAGTAAACCGAAAATACGGCAGCCAGAAGCGTAAGGAACACTCCGACCGGCACATTGCCTTCCGATTGGCTTGGTTTGGCCGATAAGAGCGGATATTCTGCAATTGTGTTCGTTATATTGAACAAACGAACGGGCTGTTTTTACTGCGCTTTAGTCGGAAATGCCAAATTACCGTATCGTTAATATACTTATTCCGAAATTTGTGTTATAATAGTACAAAAGCTCCGTTGAAAACCACTTGCCGCCCCATTTGCCCATTCGGAAGTTCTTTTATGCGCTCGTCACTAAAAGGCCGTCACGGTCTGTTGACGATGCGCGCGAACGAAAATAGGCAGAGGAGCCCATTATTTACAGAGGTGTGAAATGAAAAGTATTCGAGAAATCAAAATTGCGGGACTTGATCTGAAATGGTTCGTCATTGTTGCAGCCGCGGTAATTGCGTGCTGTGTGCTCGGCGTTCTGCCATCCGGTATGGTGGGAGCGTTCCTGTTTCTGATGATATTCGGTGCGCTGCTAAATCAGATAGGCAACGTTACCCCCTTCGTCAAGACATTTCTGGGCGGCGGAGCTATCGTCTGCATTTTCGGCGGAGCCGCTCTGACGTACTGGAACATAATACCCGCCGAAGTCTCGGAAAACTGCTCGACCTTTATGAAGAGCGCGGGATTTCTGGATTTCTACATATCGGCGCTTATAACGGGCTCGATACTCGGAATGAACCGTAAGCTGCTTATCAAAGCGGCCATACGTTACCTTCCCTGTATAATCGGGGCGGTGGCTGCCGCACTCGGACTTGTCGCTCTGTTCGGGAACATATTCGGTATGAGCGCGGGCGAGTCCGTCGCTTACATCGGGATACCGATAATGGGCGGCGGTATGGGAGCCGGCGCGGTACCGATAGCGAAGGTGTTTGAAGGCGCGCTGAATATTCCCTCGGAAACAATACTCAGCCGGCTCGTTCCGGCAGTGGCTCTCGGAAACGCGCTCGCGATAGTGTTCGGAGGACTGCTCGACAAGCTCGGAAAAGTGTTCCCGAAGCTCACCGGCAACGGACAGCTCGTTATGACAAAGGACGATTCCCTCAAAGAGGAGAAAAAAGAGCTCAATGTCAAGGGTATTGAGAACTACGCTGTCGGCGTTATCATCTCCACGGCATTTTTTGCCTTCGGCTCGCTTGTTTCGGCGCTTGTGGCAAAGCTCGGGCTTGACATACACCCTTACGCGTGGATGATAATATCCGTTGCGGTGGTCAAGTGCCTCGGGATCATCCCCGAACACTACGAGAATGACGCCGCGCTGTGGTACAGCTTCGTATCGAAGAACTGGACAGCAGCGCTGATGCTCGGTATAGGTATCGCATACACGGATATGGGACAGATAATAGAAGCGTTCTCGCCTATGTATCTTGTGCTTGTATTTATCGTGGTGCTCGGCGCGGTCATCGGCTCGGGGCTCATCGGAAGGCTTGTGGGATTTTATCCGATAGAAGCCGCGATAACTGCGGGACTTTGTATGGCGAATATGGGCGGTACGGGTGATGTTGCGGTGCTTATGGCCGCAAAGCGAATGGAGCTTATGCCGTTTGCTCAGATATCCTCACGTCTCGGAGGCGCGTTCATAATTCTCATGGCATCTGTTCTCGTCCCGATATTTTTCCGTTGATCCGACGGGGATCGGTTTTGGTGTGTCTTAGGGAAATTTTATAAGGTGGTATAAGATGACAGAGATAATAAGTGTGGTCCTGGCAATAGCGATCTCGCTGTGCTGGTATCTCCCCTGTGTTAAGGCGCAGGGGAATGCCCGGGTGCTGCACAGAAACGATTATCTGAAAGCTTTCTTTCTATTTGGCATATTATTCACCTGTATTCTTATAATAGTCACCGAAATAACGTGGGATCGGCTCTCGGAGCTGACACCGCTTTCGGGTCTGACAAAGGATATCGTATCCGATTTTTTCAGAGCCGCGCTGCTTGAAGAGCTTTTTAAATTCTTAGGCTTCAGGCTCGCTAAGAAAAATCTCTCGCTTCACAGAAAGACGGACTGCATACTGATTGCGGGGCTGATAGGCGTTTCCTACAGTATGGTCGAAAAAGCTGTGAACGGAAACATTATCGGTGTGATAATAGGTCTTGCGATACCTATGCACATTATGTGGCAGTTCAATCAGGGCGGACATTACTTTGAATATGAGAAGCTGAAAGCGGCGGGCGATATCACTAAGGCACGCAAAGAGCTTTTTCTCGCGATTTTTGTGCCGTTCCTGTTCCACGGCTGCTGGGACAGCGGACTGGATATCGTGCTGTTCTGTATAAACACGGAGAATGATATTTATTCATTCATAGGCATGATACTGCTTTTGGCGATGGTCGCAGCCGGGATCATATATACAATAAGGACGATCATTAAGGTTTTCAGGACAGCTAAAAATGACCCCGCAGAGGTGCCCTGTATGGATCAGGGAAGCGTCGATGCCAATACAGAGCCGCATTGAAGTTCCGGAAAAAAAGAGAGCCTCAAGGCCGATGATGTCCGCGACCGTGAAAGAAAAATCATTTTTGTATGGAAACGGCGAATGCCGTTCTGTAAATAAAATCAAAGGAGCAGATACCAAATGAGAAAAAGAAAACTGTTAAGTCTCGGACTTGCCGCTTGCTTAGCGGTGACATCACTTGCCGTACCCGTGACGGCGGATGATACAGCGATACCCGCCATACCGGCAATGCCGATAATAACGGCTCCCGTCGTTCCGGCGGTGAAAAAACACAGCTTCAAAGCAAAGACAGAGCTTGCGGACACCTTCAAGTCCGTGAAGACCAAAAAGACGACATTCTACAACTATACCTCCGACAGCACCGATGAGCACTACCTGTACTTCTTCGACGGAAACAACTCCGTTCCGTATATGGAGCTGTCCCAGCTGTTCAAGCTGTACAAGCAGGCCTCACACAGCGATATGCTGGACGACTATACTCTTGACGTGGATTGCGGCTACGGAAAGAGTAAGTTTTACGCCTTCCGCGAGAACGGCACGAAGGTCACGTTCTCCTTTTCTCCCGATACTGTCATTGAATTTGACGATTACGACAAGTTTGTGTCCGCGTCAAAAGCGGTCTCCGGCGGCGATATCTGTCTTCCGAACAGATGGCAGCTCAACGAAGACGGCACCGTAAAGACCGATGAGAAAGGGAACGCTCTGGTGAAGCTCATTTACACGGCGGACAGCGCTGCGACCAACTTCCAGAGAGCGGGCTACAGCAGGACCGTACATCCCGGGCTGTACGGCATCAAGCTGTACATAAGAAACGGCAAAGCATATATGCCTGTCGCAACGTTCAGTGACCTGTTCCTCTCCACATTGCAGGTGGGGTATGTCTATAACGGCAAAAGTGTGTTCTTAACCTCCCTCGGCGGGCTCGACACCGAGACGAAGAATGCCGACGGGAAGACCGCCGCAGAGCTTTTCGCGGACATAGGCGATACCAAAAGAACAAAGCAGCTTGCGGAGTTTGTGTACAATGAGCTTGTGTTTGTGCTTGAATTCGGCTACGGACTTGCGGAGGAGCATAATATCTACTCCTTCGACAAGTATTTTGAAAGCATAGGGCTTAAGAAAAGACTGCTTTCCACCGACGCTTCCGAGTTCGACAAGGCTCTTTCCGAGCTTCTCGAAGGATATCTGGGCGACCTGCACAGCGGCTTCGGAAGCGCGGGTCCGTATGATACCGGCACGAACGACAAGACGGGGTTCAAAATGTCCGATGTTTTATCACCCTCCATCTCAAAGACCGTGATCAGCCAGGCGCTGTATATGGGCGGAAGATTGACCGGAAACAATATACTTGACGAGAACAAGAAGGTCATTCCGTACAAGGAAGTCGGTGATACCGCGTATCTCACCTTTGACGTGTTCCTGATGATGCAAAATACCGACAATTACTACACCGATAAGTTCAGGGAGAACGTAAAGGACTATATAGACAAGGATCTGATAGCGCTCGTTCATTACGCCGATCAGCGTATAAAGAGAAAGAACAGCCCTATAAAGAACGTTGTCATCGACCTTACCAACAACGGCGGCGGCGCGGTGGATGCCGCGGCGTTCCTTGTAAGCTGGCTGATCGGATACTGCGAGATCAGCACGGTGAATGCAACAACGAACGCGCAATATACCGTCTTTTATCGGGCCGACATAAACCTTGACGGATATGTTGACCAGAACGATATGCTGAACCCCAATTCGCTCTCGGGCGGCATCAATGTTTATTGCCTCACCTCGCCCTTCAGCTTTTCGTGCGGCAACCTTGTTCCGTCGGTGCTCAAAGAGTCCGGGCGCGCGACGATACTCGGCAAGACCTCCGGCGGCGGAGCGTGCGCGGTACAGCCCGCAGTTACACCCGACGGCACATTCTATCAGTATTCCGGAAAGTTCAAGCTCTGCAACTTCAATAATGGCATTTATTATCAGATAGATCAGGGCGTTACCCCGGACATTACGTTGACCAAGCTCGAGCATTTCTACGACAGAGAATGGCTCACAGAGTTTATACACGATCTTCCGTGATCGTGCGTGAACGTTTATGCGGCCGGGAGAGCTTTATTGCCCGGCCGCGGCTTTTGTAAATATCCGCAAAAAAGACAACAGGGCTGCCATATCTTTACGATACGGCAGCGCCTTGTTATACCGATCCCTTATCAAAATAACGAAAAGTTTAGTGTCCCGTCACGAGCCAAACAGCGGCGAAGCCGCACCGCAATTATCAATTGTCAATTATTATCGCCTCGTGCGCCTGTCATGCTGCTTGTAGTATTCGGATTTGTCCTTGTACATCTTCGATTCCGCCATAACGATAAGCTCTTTCATATTGATGCTCCGGGCATCAACGAACTCATATCCTATTGCGGTGTGATAGCCCCGTTCCGATATCTGAGCCTTCATTTCCGCGACTCTGCGCTCGATCTCATCAAGCTCGGTATCTGCCGAAAACGCAACAAATTCGTCGCCGCCGATACGATAGGTATCTTTCCGGCCGAAGTGCTGTATCACAGCATTCGCGATGAATTGCAGCATCTCGTCGCCGGCTTTGTGCCCCTTTGTGTTGTTGAGGTCGTGAAGCCCGTTTGCGTCGATATATAAGCAGCAAAGAGACCTGCTGCAAACAGACGCATAAGAATCCAGCCGCCATTCGTAGCAGTTGCGGTTGTTCAGACCGGTGAGCTGGTCTGTTTCACTCATTATATGTAGCTTATGCTCCAGAACATAGCCCCGTATCTTGGCACGGTAAACCACAGCCTCGGAAACGATCGCAAGAAGCCCGAATATCACAGCGTCCGTAATATCTACGGAAAGCACGGGGTCTGTCTTGCTGCGAAGCGCCATAATGATAAATATGACAATGTTGAGGATAAGAGCCAGCGCCATTCTTACGGGTCGGTCAACAAATATCAGCGGCACGAATATCAGCAGCACCATAAATGTTACGGTCTGCTCCTCCGGACGCGTGACCGTGGCGATCACTATCCCGTAGCCGAGAAAGACCGACATTGCGAGATAAACCGATATATATGTAAGAACACGCACTCTCTGTCCGGCGATCGCAACTATTACCTGAAATACGGAAAATACCACTCCCAATACATATACGGTCTGCGATGACGAAAAGCCCTCCTGATAATAGGAAAGTATCAGCATTACCCCGATGAGCACGGACGCGACCGACGAGAAGACCAGCGCGGTCACGCGGTTGGCATCCTCTATCTTGTTTTTTATGCTTATGTAGCTTTCTTTGTCCGTATCGCCGTACAGCGCATAGTTTTTGATCCTGTAAAAGATATTATTATTCATCATATTACCCCGTATGTGCTTTTTACTATTTTATCATACGCGGCGGGATTTGTCAATAACGGACCGATTCAATATTGATCATATATATATTTGATTCTCCCCCGCCGGAAGCGGGAGAGTCGAAGCTTAACCTGTTGATAGTGATTGACAAAAGGCAGATAATATTATATAATAATATTAAGGGAACCTCAAAAAACCCATTTGAGAGAAAACGCGCCAGCCGCGCCGAATACTTTGTCAAGTCTCCTCACCTTGCGCCAGCAAGCCTTCGGAGCCTTTCCTCGTCTTCGTCGTGCCTAACACATTTTCTCTTTTCAAAGCGGTTTTTAGAGGTACCCTTAATGATATCGTGTCGGTCGGAAGAAATGATACTGTCCGGTCGCTTTATCGACAAATACCGCAGCGGAGGTAAATATGACTGAAAATAATATCGCGGAGCTCACTTCGATCAGGGAAAAAGCAATAGTCAGAACAAGCGTGATCGGAATAATCGCAAACGTATTCCTCGCGGGCTTCAAAGCCGCGGTCGGACTGATCTCAAACTCTATCGCGGTAACGCTCGATGCCGTGAACAACCTTTCCGATGCTCTCTCGTCGGTGGTGACGATCATAGGCACAAAGCTCGGCGCGAAGCTGCCAGACAAAAAACACCCTCTCGGCTATGGGAGGATAGAGTACTTAAGCTCGATGATCGTTGCGGCGATCGTGCTTTACGCGGGTATCACCTCTCTGACGGAATCGGTGAAGAAGATAATATCTCCCGAAGCCGCGGATTACGGTATAGCTTCGCTTGTCATAATCTCGGTGGCTGTCGCCGTAAAGCTGGTGCTCGGGCAGTATGTCAAAAGTCAGGGCAGAAAGCACAATTCGTCGGCGCTCTCCGCTTCCGGCTCGGACGCAATGTTCGATGCAGTGCTCTCAGCTTCCGTCCTCGCTTCCGCGGTGATATATCTGATATGGGGACTGTCGCTTGAGGCTTACGTCGGAGTTGTGATCTCGGGCTTCATTATCAAAGCGGGCATCGAAATGATGATAGATACGGTCAACGACATTCTCGGAAAACGCAGCGACAAGGAGGAAACAGACCGCATAAAAAGTCTTATCTGCGAGGAGCCCGAGGTGCGCGGCGCTTATGACCTGCTGCTGTTCAATTACGGCCCCAACAAGAACTACGCGAGCGTGCATATCGAGCTGCCCGATACGATGACGGTAGATGAGACCGACAGGCTCACGCGGCGCATCGAGACAAAGATATACCGCGAGACCGGCGTGATACTCACAGGGATAGGAGTGTATGCCTACAACACGTCCGACGACGTTTCCGCAAAAATGCGAAATGCCGTGCGGGAGACCGTTCTCGCGCATGACTGGGCGCTGCAGATGCACGGCTTTTATGCCGACACCGAAAACAAGACCGTTCGCTTTGACATCGTGCTCAGCTTCGATATTGACAGGTCGGAAGCGGTGCGTGTGTTAACGGACGAGATCAAGGCGCTTTATCCCGATCATACGCTGCTGATAGTTCCCGATATCGACGCGTGAAGCGTATGAGGCGGGAGGGCTCGGGAACTACGATAAATGTGTGTCATATTATTTTCCTTACGTCAGTAACGATATGACGTACCCCGTCGGGCACCCCTGCGGACAGCGTTCCGAAAACCGACGGATATATCTTCTTTTCGGTATCGGGAGCGACCCAGCAAAGATACTCACGACTGTTATCCTCGGTAAAGCTTTTTGAGACGGGATCAAAGACATCGGGTACTTTCATCAGAAAAAAGAATGATATTTCATATATAAGCTTTCCCATATTAGCCGGAGCGTCACCGTAAAAATAATTTTCGTGAACAAAAGCAAGCCTGTCGATCTCAAGCCTTACACCCGTTTCCTCGAGGATCTCTCTGACTATCGCTTCTTCGGCCGTTTCTCCGAATTTTATACGTCCTCCCACGGAGTACAGATAATCCGAGCGTTCGTTGCCGACCATCAGCAGCTTGCCGTTTTTCATTATTATTGCGCCGACTCTGATGTTGATGATGCCGTCCGCACAGGGCACTGTCATATCATTATCCATAAGGGCTCCTCCTCAAATACGATACACGGTCTTGTCCGTTCCCCGGACGCGTTTTTCCCATTATATCACAGTTCATAAAGACTTGCAAGTGAACGGCGAAAAAAATTAAAAATAACTCTTGACAAATCCGGAAAAGTAGTATATAATGAATTATATTCTTCGGGAAAGGAGACGGAACAATGTTAAATGCTATATCTGCAATAATTATTATAATTATCGGTACAGTCATTATAAGCTGCGACCATACCTTGTTCTGCCCTTCAAGTACCGGTGATTACAGATAAACGAATGTTTATGTGATACGGAACTTAAAGCCCCGGCGGAACATTGCCGGGGTTTTTCATTTTGGAGGTATTTTATGAAGCTTAACGGAGCGCGGATCATCATCGAAACACTTATAGAGCAGGGCTGCGATACCGTGTTCGGCTATCCGGGCGGACAGGTGCTCAACATCTTTGATGAGCTGTATCTGAACAGCGGCCGCATCACGCATATCATCACGGCGCACGAGCAGGGCGCTTCACACGCCGCCGACGGCTACGCGAGAGCCTCGGGGAGACCCGGCGTAGTTATCGCGACATCGGGTCCCGGCTCGACGAACATCGTTACCGGACTCGCGACCGCGTATCTTGACTCGGTACCGGTGGTCGCGATAACGGGAAATGTCCCGTGCAGTCTTCTCGGGCGTGACAGCTTTCAGGAGGTGAACATCGTAGATATCACCCGAACGGTCACGAAAAGGAATTGGATAGTCAAGGATATCTCGCAGCTTGCGGACACGATACGCGAAGCCTTCCGCACAGCCGTGTCCGGCAGACCCGGTCCCGTGCTCATCGATGTCCCGAAGGACGTGCAGGCCGCGGAGCACGAGTTCGTGCCCATGCCCGCGGTTACGAAATTACCGCCCGAAAAAGCCGATGACAGCGCACTTGACAGAGCCGCGGAGATGATCGGGAGCTCCGAGCGCCCGTACATCTATTTCGGCGGCGGTGCTGTCTCGGGTGACGCGTCGGACGAGCTGCTCGCGCTGTCGGAAAAGCTCGACGCGCCTATGGGCTGCTCGCTTATGGGGCTTTCGGCGGTATCGGACGATACCCCGCGCTTTCTCGGTATGCAGGGTATGCACGGGCGTTTCGCGTCCTCGAAAGCCGAGGACGAGGCCGACCTCGTTATCGCTGTCGGGGTACGTTTCAGTGACCGTGCCACAGGCAATAAGGAGCGCTTTGCGAAGAATTTCCGCATCATCCACATCGACATCGACGGCAAGGAGCTCGGCAAGAACATTCCCGCGGATATCGCGATAAAGGGCGATATAAGGGACGCTCTTAAGCGGCTTGCAGGAAAGCTGCTTAAGAGCTCCCACCCCGAATGGCTGGAACGAGTAAACGCGCTCCGTGCCGAGGAAAAGCGCATAACCGACGCGTTTATGCGGGACACGCCCGAAAATAAGCTGAACCCGTATGTCATCATCGACACGATAAGCCGCTACGCTTCCGACTGCACGATAGCGACCGATGTGGGGCAGCACCAGATGTGGACGGCGCAGAGATTCCCGTTCACGGCGCGGCGGCAGTTCCTCACCGCAGGCGGGCTCGGGACTATGGGCTACGGAATGGGCGCTGCCATCGGCGCCTGCAAAGCGACGGGAAAACGCAGCGTTCTCATAACCGGTGACGGCAGCTTCGGAATGAATCTGAACGAGCTCGCGGCGGCTGTATCGCATAAAGTCCCGCTGATCATCGTGATAATGAACAACGGCGTGCTGGGAATGGTACGCCAGTGGCAGACGCTGTTCTACAACGAGCACTACTCGCAGACCACGCTTGACCGCGCCACGGATTTTGTGAAGCTCGCCGAGGCTTTCGGCGCCGCCGGAACACGCGTGTTCACGGAGCGGCAGCTCGACGAAGCCTGCAAAAAAGCGTTCGCGCAAAACGGCACGTTTATCATCGACTGTGCGGTGGATAATGACGAATTTGTACTGCCGATGCTGCCGCCCGGCGGTTCGATAGACGATATGATAACAAAGGTAAATTAATATACCCACGGAGGAAAAATCAATGCTCACACTCGATAAAGTTTATCAGGCCAGATACATACTCGATAAGGTGATAAGACAGACCGACATCATACCCGCTCCGAAGATAGCGCCGGAGTCGCAGATATTTCTGAAAACCGAGAACCTGCAGATCACCGGCTCGTTCAAGGTGCGCGGCGCGTATTACAAAATGTCGCAGCTCACCGACGAGGAAAAGGCAAGGGGAGTCATCGCCTGCTCGGCGGGAAATCACGCGCAGGGTGTGGCTCTTGCCGCGGCAAAGAACGGCATCAAATCAGTGATATGTCTGCCCGACGGCGCGCCTATCTCGAAGGTCGAGGCTACCAGAAGCTACGGCGCTGAGATCGTTCTCGTGAAGGGCGTTTACGATGACGCTTACGCCGAAGCACTGCGGCTGCGCGACGAGAAGGGCTTCACATTCGTTCACCCGTTCGACGACGAGCTGGTCATCACCGGACAAGGAACGATAGGACTTGAGCTGCTCGAACAGCTCCCCGATGTCGGGGCGGTGATAGTTCCGATAGGAGGCGGCGGGCTCATCTCCGGCACAGCGTTCACGATAAAGTCTTTGGCTCCCGGCGTAAAGGTCTATGGCGTGCAGGCCGCCGGTGCCCCGAGTATGTTCAATTCGGTGCATGATATGAAGATCGAGCGCCTTGACAGCGTATCGACGATAGCCGACGGCATCGCGGTCAAGGAGCCCGGCGAGAACACGTTCCGGTATGTCTCCGATTACGTCGATGAGGTCGTGACGGTCTCGGACGACGAGATCTCGGCGGCGATACTCGCTCTTATGGAGCAGCACAAGCTCGTTACCGAGGGCGCGGGTGCGGCTTCCGTGGCGGCGGCGATGTTCGGAAAGGTGCCGACAGACGGCAGAAAAACGGTCTGCCTGCTCTCGGGCGGAAACATCGATGTTACGATACTGTCGCGCGTTATCAGCCGCGGACTGCTGATGACGGGGCGCACATATTCGATGAACATCGAGCTTATCGACAAGCCCGGGCAGCTTCTCGATGTTTCCCGTATCTTTGCGGAGCTCGGCGCAAATGTCATTTCGGTGCATCACGAGCGAGCCAACGAGGGCAGCGCCGTGAACGGCTGCTACCTGCGCATCACGCTTGAAACACGAAACTACGAGCATATCGGAGAGATAAAGAACGCGCTCGATTCTCACGGCTTCAAGATCGTGAGTGAGATATAGACACGAAGGGGTTTGCAGGCACAAAGGCCGGAAAGCCCCGAATTAATATTCTGTCAGGAGGAACAACTATGCAGAAGATCCACACAAACAAAGCACCCGCGGCGGTAGGCCCCTACTCACAGGCTATGGTGAGCGGAGGACTTGTATTCACCTCGGGACAGATCGCCATTGACCCGGCAACGAACGCGGCAGAAGCGGACGATATCACGGGACAGACCGAACAGGTGATGAAGAACCTCGGAGCCGTTCTCGAAGCGGCGGGCTCGTCATTCGGCAAGGCCGTCAAAACCACCTGCTTTCTTGCGGATATGAACGACTTTGCGGCGTTCAACGAGGTTTACGGCAGATACTTCACATCGCTTCCCGCAAGAAGCTGTGTGGCAGTGAAGACACTGCCGAAGAATGTGCTCGTTGAGGTCGAAGTTATCGCGGAAATAGGGTGAGCTGTTATCGAAACAGCTATTTCGAAAGGAGAACGGCTATGAACATTTCACTTATTGCAAAAACAGGCTCGCCCAAAAGCTTTATGACGCTTCACGAAGACCCGCGGAAGCTGCACATCGGCACGCTCCCCGACCACGCGTACTTCATACCCTTCGCGAAGGGGCAGGACCCGTTTGCGGAGCGTGAGCATTCGCAGCGCTTCGAGCTTCTTAACGGCGAGTGGGACTTCACATACTATGACAGTATCATCGATATGCCCGACGACTTTATTGCAGCCGCTGCGGGCGGAAAGCTCCCCGTCCCGTCGAACTGGCAGCTTCACGGCTATGACAAGGCGCAATATACGAACGTCTGCTATCCGATACCGTTCGACCCGCCGTATGTGCCGGACGATATCCCCGTGGGGGTTTACAGCCGAGGCTTTGTTCACAAGCCCGACGGATTGCGGAAAATACTCTGCTTCGAGGGCGTTGACAGCTGCTTTTATCTGTACGTCAACGGGCAGTTCGCGGGGTATTCGCAGGTCTCGCACCACACGTCGGGATTCGATATCACCGACCTGCTGCACGAGGGCGAAAACAGCATCACCGCGGCAGTCCTCAAATGGTGCGACGGGACGTATCTCGAGGATCAGGACAAGTTCCGTCTGTCCGGCATATTCCGCGACGTGTATGTGCTTTCGCGCCCCGAAAAACGCCTCGAAAATTACCGTGTGACCGCCGAGCCCGACAGCACCCTGCGATTCGGCATACTGCGCGTATCGGTGCAGGGCGCGGACGCTAAGCTGCGCCTGTATGAAGGCGATAAGCTTATATGCTCCGGGGAAGTCCCCGACGGCGGGACGTTCGAGCGCACGGTCGGCGATATAAAGCTCTGGTCTGCGGAGACGCCGTACCTGTACCGCCTCGAAATCGAGACCGATAGTGAGCTCATCGGCGAGCGCGTCGGCTTCCGTAAAGTTGAGGTGACCGACGGTATTTTCAGGCTCAACGGTCGGCATATAAAGCTGTTCGGAGTGAACCGCCACGACAGCTATCCCGATACGGGATATTACGCGGACAAGGAGAAAATGCGCCGCGACCTCACGCTGATGAAGCGTCACAACATAAATGCCGTGCGCACCTCGCACTACCCGAACGCGCCGGAGTTCTACGCCAAGTGCGACGAGCTGGGTCTGTACGTTATCGACGAAGCCGACCTCGAGAGCCACGGCTGCGTGAATGTTTATAATGACCTCAGATGGTCGTGGGAGAACGGCTACAACGGCATCGCAATGATCGCGAAAGACCCGCAGTTCCGCGAGGCTATACTTGACCGCGAACGGCTGCTCGTAACGCGCGACATCAACCGTCCGTGCGTCATATTCTGGTCGCTCGGAAACGAGAGCGGCTACGGCGAAAATCTGCGCGAGGCGGCAAAGCTGATAAAGTCGCTCGACAGCTCCCGCCCCGTACATTACGAGAGCACTCACAAGCTCGATGATACATCGGACGATGTGCTCGATATGGTATCCGAGATGTACACCTCGGTGCCCGATATACGGAAATTCCTTGAACGCGGGGACGAAAAGCGCCCGTTCGTGCTGTGCGAATACTGCCACGCCATGGGCAACGGCCCCGGTGATCTTGAAGATTATCACAATTTGTTTATGGAGTCCGACAGGCTTATCGGCGGGCTCGTGTGGGAGTGGGCGGACCACGCGGTCATTCTCGGACATACCGCCGACGGCAAGCCGAAATACGGCTACGGCGGCGACAGCGGCGAGCGCCACAACGACGGAAATTTCTGTATGGACGCGCTCTGTTTTCCCGACAGAACGCCGCACACGGGACTGCTCGAAGTCAAGCAGGTCTATCGTCCCGTGCGAGTGACTGCGGGAGATACACCGGGCGAGTTCACGATAAACAGCCTGCTGCGGTTCATCGACGCGGGCAAGTATCTCGGCTGCAAATGGGAGATCACCTACGACGGCGGAAAGGCCTCCGAGGGCAGCTTCACGTTCTCCGTACCGCCTATGGGAGCGTGCGGTATCACGATACCAGTGGCTGCGGGAACGTTTGAAAAGGACGCGTATATCCGCTTCATTTTCACTTCCGGGAACGGCTATGGAGCGTTCGCGGACGGCGAGGAGGTATGCTTCGACCAGCTGAAAATATTCACCGCGGAAAGAGAAGCCGCTCCGGTTCCGGAAACGGCTCCGACTTACAGTGAAACTCCGCTCGAATATCGCGTGATCGCGGGCAATGCGGAATATGCGTTCGACCGCAGAACGGCGCGTTTCACGGGCATTTTCGTGAACGGCGGGAACATTCTCGCAAAGCCTATGGAATACAACTTCTTCCGCGCTCCCACAGATAACGACACGATGAAAAACGACTGGTACGATGCGCACCTGAACGACTATATCGTGAAGGTCTATGAAACGGGCATTTCGGTCGAAAACAACTGCGCGGTGATACGCATGAGGCAGTCCTTCGGCTGGAGCATACATCAGCCGTTCGCAAAAATGGCTGCCGAATACCGCATTGACGGCGACGGCGCGCTTGATGTTTCCTGCTCAGCGGAGTTCTCAAACAAGGTCGATTTTCTGCCGCGCTTCGGACTGCGGCTGTTCGTACCGAAGAAGTTCGCAGATGTGGCGTATTACGGATACGGACCGTATGAAAGCTATATCGACAAGCACCAGGCATCGTATATCGGGAACTTCACCGCAAAGATCGCGGATATGCACGAGGACTATATCCGTCCGCAGGAAAACGGCTCGCATTTCGGCTGCACGAGAATGACAGTGCATGGTGAAAACGCGTCGCTGACATTCACCGAGCCCGACGGATTCTCGTTCGGCGCGTCGGAATACACGCAGGAGGAGCTTGCCGCGAAAAAGCACAATTTCGAGCTTGAAAAGTGCGGGTACAGCGTGATCTGCGCGGACTTTAAAATGGCGGGTGTGGGCTCGAACGCCTGCGGTCCCGCGCTTGACGAAAGGTACAGGATAAAGCTGCCGGAGGTCTGTGGGAAAATACGTCTGAAGCCGGAGGCAAACCGTAAAAACTGAAAACGCAGCCAAAAAGAAGCCACCCCGGAAGACCGGGGTGCTTTTTGCTGTGAATATCGTGCTATGCGAGGCGTGACTGCCTGTTAGCGGGCACTATATACCTGCGTTCTGCCACTTTTTCGTCTCAAAGAAATGATCGATAGACTCCATTATCTGCTCCTTGCTCATGGTCTTGAGCAGATACCCCTGCGGTTTCAGCGCCATTACCGTCATAACGCTCTCACGGTCGGATTTGCCGGTAAGGAAGATTATCGGTATCTCCGAGGCGGTGTGCTCGCTGCGTATCATCTCCATTACCTGCGGGCCGGGAGTTATCGGCATATCGTAATCGAGCAGTATCAGATCGGGCGTGTGGTTGGCGATGTAGGTGATAGCCTGCATCCCCGACCTTGTGATAGTGATGTTGTACTTCATCGACAGCCATTCCTGCATCATTTTGAGGAACACCGGGTCGTCATCGACAAGCAGGATATGCTTGCCTTTCTTGCGCTCCTCGTCCAGCGCGGCGAGCTTCTTGACCTCCTCCACCAGCGCTTTCATATCGAAGGGGCGCTCAAATGTCTTTGATATAAGGCGTTCGGGGAGCGTCAGCTTTATCTCGGCGATCTCCTTCGCGTAGCCGATAACGCAGATCGGCTTTTCCTTTTCGGCGCATAAGTCCTTAAGGTAAACGAGAACATCGGGCTTGTCGGAAATAAAGCTCCCCGAATAGATCATAAATATGTCGGTGATGTCCTTTTCCTTGCCGATAAGAGAGATCTCGGGCTTCACGACCGTTGTTGAAAATCCCGATTTTTTCAGCCCGGTCTCCAGCGCGTTTGTCATAAACGCCGCACCCTCGCTTATAATAAGAATTTTGCTTGCCATTTGTTAATTCTCCTTATGCCAATATTTTTGCGATCGTGTCGTAATCTACTTCCGCGGCCGCCTTTTTCAGCTTCGCGAAGCGGTCTTTTTCGTTTTCGGGGAAGCTGTATCCGCTTATCCCGTCGATCACCTGCAGAGCACTGTCGTAATCCGCGACCGAGAGAAATTCCCGTATCAGCGTGTATGCGTCGTTCAGCTCGCCGTCCGTTATGAGCGGGAGCTCGCTGTCGTCATCCCGCGCGATCGGCGAGGACAGCTTTTCTCCAAGCGCCCTGTATCGTGACAGCAGTTCTCCCACGCCCGCATTGACAGTTTCGGCATCGTTTTCGTTTCCCGCTTTTTCGAGCCTTTCCGCAAGCGCTCCGAGTTCCATAGCGCCGACAACTCTCGATGTGCTTTTTAGCGCGTGTATCTTTACGGTGGCGTTTTTTAAGTCGCCGTTTGCGAGATAATTCTCGATCTCATCGGCGTTCGCCGTGACGGAATCCGCGTAGATAGCGAGCGTTTCAAGATAGGTCTCGTTATTCCCGCAGTGCAGGACGCCCTGCTCCGTATCTATTTCACCTATTCCGTAAAGCTGCTCCGGAAGCGGCGTTTCCGCTGCTTCTTCCTGTACGTCCGGTTCCTTCGGCCGGACGTTCCACAGCTTATCCCTGTTCTTCCAGACGTGAGCGCCGCCCTTCTCGTTCATCATATATTCGCGGTCGTCGTCGATCATCCGTATCATCACGGCGGCGATATCGGGGTCGAACTGCGTACCGCTGCAGCGCTCTATCTCGGCTCTTACCGCCTCCTGCGTTTTCGGAGACGAGTATGTGCGCGTGGAGGTCATGGCGTCGTAGCAGTCGGCGACGCAGATGATCCTTGCGGCCTCGGGGATATCCTTGCCGGAAAGCCCGTCGGGATAGCCTGTGCCGTTGTACCTTTCATGGTGCGAACGCGCTCCCACGGCAAGGTCGGGCATTTCGGTTATCGCGCTCAGAATGTCGCTGCCTATCACGGTATGCTTCTTTATCTGCGCGAACTCCTCGTCCGTAAGGCGTGAGGCCTTGTTGATTATCTCCTCGCTCACGCCTATCTTGCCTATGTCGTGCATGAGCCCCATTTCGTATATCTTTTCCTGTTCGGCTTCGCTCTTGCCCATTCTCCGCGCGATCTCTGCCGAATATTCCGCGACTCTGCCGGAATGGCCGTTGGTGTAATGGTCTTTGGCATCGACCGTCTTTGACAGCGCGATCATCATTTCAAGGGACAGTCTGTCCGCTCTCGCGGTCTGCCTGCCGACCTCGCTTATAAGTCCCGACTGGTAGTGATACAGGTCGATGACACGCTTGGTGCGCTGTAAAAGCACTTCGGGAACGAACGGCTTGCGGACATAATCGGACGCGCCCTCGCGGAACCCGCGCACCTCGGTTTCCTCACCGGTATCTCCGGTAATGAACATCACCGGGATATCGCGCGCGGTATCGCTGCTTTTGAGCAGCCGCAGGACTTCAAACCCGTCCATGCCGCCGAGGTTTATGTCGAGCAGTACAAGGTCGGGACGCTCGCGCTCCGCCGTTTCCGCAGCAGCCTTGCCGTTGTCGGTACAGATAACGGTATAATGCGGTTTGAGTATCTTTTCGGCAGTTCTGCGTATCAGTTCGTCGTCATCGACCACCAGAACGGTCGATCTTACGACATTCGCCTGTCTGTCGGAGGTAACGGGCTCTGATGTCTGCACGAGCTTTTCCCCGGGCAGATACTCCATTATCATTCGCTCCAGCTTCTCGGATTCAATGGGCTTTGTGAGATAATCGTCAAAGCCCGCCGCGAGATACTGCTCACGGGCGCCGGATATGGCGTTCGCGGTCAGGCAGACCGTGGGAGTATCACTGTTGATACCGCCCCCGGCTTTAAGCTCTTCCAGCGTCTCGATACCGTCCTTGTGCGGCATCATATGATCTATGAAAATTATATCGTACCGATTTTTCCGTGCGAGCGCAAGTCCCTCGTCGCCGCTCTCGGCCGTGTCTATCCGCACAAGCGTTGCTTTCAGCAGACTTTTGAAGACCTGCAGATTCATCGGCGTATCGTCTATCACCAGGATATTCGCGTCGGGCGCGGTAAATCGCTCTCTGTACTTTTTTCTTCCCGCTACCGACCGTCGGAACGCCTCCTCATAATCGCCGACGGGCTCCCACTTCACGACCTGCTGCTTTACGGCGAACGAGAAGACCGAGCCTTTCCCGTATTCGCTCTGCACATCGAGGCTGCTGCCCATTAACGCGAGCAGCCGCTGCGTGATGTTCATTCCCAGTTCGGTACCTTCGATGCTGCGGTTGCGGGACTCCTCGATACGCTCGAATTCCGTGAACAGCTTGGGTATGTCCTCCTGTCTGATGCCTATGCCGGTATCGCTTATAGCGACCTTGAGCATTATGCCGGTCACATCGTCCGGAATATGCTCAAACCCCATTGAGAAGGTCACGGAGCCTTTTTCGGTGTATTTTACCGCGTTCGTGAGTATATTCGTGATTATCTGTTTTATTCGTATCTCGTCACCGTGCAGCAGCTTCGGGATATTTTCATCTATCTCGAGCCTGAGGGCGAGCCCCTTAGCGTCGGCTCGCGTCTGTATCATATTCACAAGGTCGTTCAGCACGGACGCGAGGTCGTAGTCAACGGGTATCAGATCGAGCTTGCCGGATTCTATCTTCGAGAAGTCGAGAATGTCGTTTATCAGCCCGAGCAGCGTGTTTCCCGCCGTTCTGATGTTCTCGGAATACGCGATGATATTCTCGTCTCCGCTCTCGCGCAGCACCATTTCGTTCATTCCGAGAACGGCGTTTATCGGGGTGCGTATGTCGTGGGACATATTGGCGAGAAAGTCGGATTTAGCCTTGTTTGCACGCTGTGCGTCACGCGCGTACTCCACAACGTCGCCGCTCATAGACCTCATAAATGTCATAACCCGCTCGGACAGCGGCACTACACCCCCGCTGTGCGCGGAAATGACCTTGCAGCTCGTACCGGCGTTCTCCGTTATGACGTGCGGCTCGCCCTCGCGCATACCTATCGCCACAAGAGCGCTGTTGAGCAGGTCGCCGCGCCCGCGGTGGAAGTATATCTCGCCCGCCGCGCTGCAATACTGGAGCTCCGGCGCAAACCGTCTGAAGCAGTCTATCTCGACGGAGGAATCCTTCCTCAGCATTATACCGCGATTTCCGCAGATGAACAGTTCCATAGCCTGCGGCGCGAATTCCCGCATTTCAAGGCTGTGCGTTTCGGTGTTTTTGATAAGATCGCTGCGCACGGTATATGAAAAGCGCACACTTTCTTCGGGGCGTATGGAGCCGATGAACACAAGCTCGCCCTTTTCGTCGCAGCAGTACGGTGTCCTGCCGATGAGCAGCCCGTCACGCTCTACTACCAGAGGGAATTCGCAGCAGTTTATCGTAAGGAATTCGTCCATACGAATGCCGAGATATTTATGATAGATCTTTTCCGGCGGCATTCCGTCCATAAGGGATATGACCGAGTCGCCGAATGTGAGCTCGCAGTCCGAAAGCTTAAGGGTCATCGCCTTGCCGACGGGTATCCAGCCGAAAATGTATTGCGCTTCGATATGCAGCTCCGGACCCGAAAAAAGCACGAATATCACGCCGTGGGTGAATTTGCGCTCGTTGTTGAAAATAAACGGCTCCGTTTGCCTTTCGGATATGTAGTTTACGTCCGCCATAGTGCCGAAGAACGGTATTTCCTCAAATCCCGCGGTCAGTATCCCGAGCATTCTCGATGTGTGCTGGGCAAACCCCGAGAGCGTTATGCCGACGCCCCTGATGTCGGGAGTTGACGCTATCTCTCTGCGCGCGGCTTCGACTACGTTGTCCGGGTCTTTGTCGTCTATCTCAAAGCTCAGCAGACGCACCCGTGCGCTCTCAAAAAAGTAAAATCCGAGGCGCAGCAGCGGGCGCTCGTCAAAGACAAGGTTTTCCCCGTCCGCGTCCGGCGGATTTGTGGAATACATCGTCATTCCCGAGACAACGAGCCCGGGGAAGGCTTCAAGCACCGGGCTTATCATTTCCATGGTCTCGTCATACGAGAAGCAGAACACATACACCTGCAGCAGCATTCGTGAGGCAGTCGCCGTCTCCGGTATGCCGCGCAGTGTTTCGGCAGCTCCTGCGGCTTCTTCTTTTGTCGATATCTCAAATGTTTTCTGGAGCATTGGCGATCCCTCTTTTGAAACGTTATTCGGGCAGCACTGCATCATCGAGCGGCTTTCGGACGTGTGCGCAGACACATATAACTTATTATATCATATCGGTATGTGGTCGTGTCAATGCTTTTTGGAAAAAACTATACATTTCGGCATATTGCACAAATTATTAAAACCGATTTTGGCTTATGTATCTCCGGATAAATTGATCTTCGGCTCCCAAAAAAACAAAATAAAACGGCTCTGTGGCAGCGCTGACCGCCACGGAGCTGTTTTAAGTCCTGTTTTATTTGCCGTTCGTTATCCGCCGACGAGCATATCGTAGGTCACACCGTACTTTTCGGCAATATCCTTTGCGTAGGACGAACCCTCCGGGCTCGCTTGAACGACTCTGAACGAACGCTTGCCCTCATCGGTCTTCATTATCAGAGAGGCTGCGCCCGCGCCGGAGCTTTCACGGGTGAGCTCCTCCGCTTCCTCTCCGAGCTTGTGCATATGGGTGTTGTATATCGTCCGCGCGCCCTTCGCAAGAATAGCCTTCACGGCGTCCCGCGCGATGTAATAGCCCTCCTCGAACGAGGTGGTGGAGAATGTCTCGTTCAGCAGCAGGAGACTTCTGCCCGTTGACTGCGAGAACATCTCTCTGAAACGGACGCACTCTTCTCCCAGCCTCCCCAGATCGGTCGTTTTGTCCTCGTCGGCGGGGAAGTGGGTGCAGATGAAGTCGCAGGGAACATATCGGAAGCTCTCCGCCGGGACGAAAAGCCCGCCCTGCGCAAGAACAAAGAGCTGACCGACAGCCTGCGTTAACGTCGTCTTTCCGCCGCGGTTCGCGCCGGTGAGTATATAGACGGTGTGCTTTTTGTCGAAGAAAAGGTCGTTTTTAACGATCTCGCCGACGTTTTCCATAGCCATTGCGAGCTTTAAGTTGTAGAAGCCCTTTGCTTCCGCCGTTGTCCCGCCCTCGGCGACAGACTGCGCCTCGCAGAAAGCACAGCCCTTTTCCGTGAGAGCGTTGATAAACTCCGCGCATCTTATGTAATACACGAATTCAGGAACCAGCCCCGAGATATTCACGATCGCCACATTTGCGTACTTGGTGAGCGTGTCCCGCAGCCTCCTTACCAGTGTCCCGAGCATCTTGTTTATCACGGTGTCAAGGTATAAGGTCGAGCCCGACATGGCGTCCCCGGCTCTGACGTTTACGACGGTTGCTCCGGTGTCGGCGGATATGGAGGTCAGTGCCGCAATAAAGCCGGTCTGATGCTCCACGGTGTCGGCAAACCCGAGCTTCTCCTCTTTTTCAATGAACTGACAGTGCATATCGCCGTCCCATTCCGAGGTCTCGCGGAGCCTGTCCTTAGAGGCGACCGCGTCGGCGAAATTGCTGACGATGCCGGACTTTTTGAAGGGCTTTTTGTTGACGGAGACAAGCCCAATGCCGACAGCTTCGAACCGCTCGTTGACATTGATGCCGAGGGTCACGCTTTTCACGTCGGACGCCTTCATTTTAAGCTCGGCGATGTCCTTTTTCATTTCGGCAAAGCAAGCGTCCTCATACAGCTCTGTGATGTAGTCCCGCAGCGAGATCAGCCCCTCCGACTTTATCCTCTCGTCGGAGAGACAGTCCCGCATGGTCTCCACGGTCGTGATGTAGCTGTCAAGGTCGTCAAGGCGGTGAAAAAGATGCCACAGCCCCAGCTCCTCATCGGACGATTTGTGTATGGCGGAAAAGTCACGCATGAACTGCAGCTTTTCGAACAGCTTCATCATCGTCTTTCTAAGCTCGGGCAGGCGGAGAATGTCCCCGAAGATCTGACGGCGATATACGGCGACGGACGGGTCGGGGGAGATCTCCGAGAGCACGTTTTCGATAAGACGGCGCTCTTTGGCATCGCTCGATATTTCCCGGCAGAACGCGTCGAGACCGAGGTCGTGAATGACGCTGTCGGGCAGCCTGCGGTACACGGGGTCTGTCCCGGCGGGCTGCAGCAGACTGAACGCGGTGTTTACTCCCATATACCGTCACCTCTCATATTTTTTTCAGCGGGACACAGATATAGCTGACCGTATCGGCGGGATCCTCCGCGGGCGGCATATACACCTCGATAGAGTGATTACCGGCAAGCTCATAGCCGCTCAGCGACGGGAGCCATTCCGACCATATCTGCGTGTTCACCTTCTGTAAAGCGTCCGGAAGCGGCCCCTTGCAGATGAACTCCGCCCACAGGCTCGCGGGGATCTGATATGTCTCGCACTCCTCCGGGTAATCCACCCACGGAGCATAAAGGTCGGCTATCCAGTAGTCAAAGCTCCTGCCGTCCGAGTCCGTGCATAGACCGAACATTCCCTTCAAGCCTTTCATATCCGACGTCCACTCTTTCCAGAACTTCGGCACCTCACTGTAGCTCGTCTCGGAGCTGAACCTCTTTTTAATGCCTACCACCGTAAACGGCGCTTTCTCGATGATGCGATAATCCAACATATTACCACCCTCCAGTGTTATTTTGATGTGCAGCGGAGCAAAGGAACGAAGCGGTGCGCCGACCTCACGGGCCTGTGACGGGGTGATGCCGTGAAAGCGCTGGAACGCTTTTGCAAAGCTGTCCGGGGAGTCGTAGCCGTACTTTACCGCGATATCTATGACCTTTTCGTCGGAGCGTGCAAGTTCCTGTGCCGCAAGCGTCATTCTGCGCGCGCGAATGTATTCGCCGACGGTCAGCCCGCAGAGCGCACCGAAAATGCGCTGATAGTAGAACGGGGAAAGCGCGGCTTTGGCTGCGATGTCCCCTATGTCGAGCGTCTCGGAAAGGTTCTGCTCTATGTACTCTATCGACTTCTGAAATCCGTCTATCCAACCCTGCATTATGTTCGCCTCTTTCCGCTGTGATCATATCATATCATATCCCGAATGTGAACGCCCGACTTTTTGTGCTCTCTTTGGCGGTGTCATCATTTTGTGAGGAGCCTGTCCGTCTTTTCGATAACGTCCCGCAGGTACCCGATATTGCGGAAAACATCGGCGGTCTCAAGGGAATGGTCGGCTCCCTCATATTCATACAGCGGGACATTGTTTTCTTTGCAGAGGCGCTCGATATCGGAGGTGTTTGCCCAACGGTCGGACGTGCCGTGGAAAGCCGTGCAGCTGTCGGTGCGGTGCTCAAACGTCATTTCGAGCGGCGTAAAAAGGATCGCTTTTGCGGACGGGCAGTGCTTTTCGCGGAATGCGAGCGCGGCCTTTGTGCCGATGCTTTTTCCGATAAGAACGATATCGTCATAACGGGAGAGCTCCGTGCCCGCGAGCTGCACCTCCGACTGCGAAAGAGCGTGCTCGGCCGCTGTTATCATCTTTTCCTCGTTGCCCTTCGCGCCCTCGGGGAAGCCTGAGAATTTCAGCGGCAGCACATCATATTCCCTTGCTTTTGCAAGCCTCGCCGAATAATACAAAAGAGGCTTATCACAGTGATAGCCTATTCCCGGAAACAAAATACAAAGCTTCATTTTTTACCTCCCGCTGCAGCATTTCCCAAGACCGTCGATGTCGTGAAATCAGCTTCTGTAAATGCGTATGTCGCCCGCGGCAAAATCAAAAAAACTGACATTATCCTTTAAGATCTGATACCCTATGACGCCGGACACCTCCACTTTGGCTTTGATAGCCGAAATATCGGTGATAACCGCCGCCGTGTCGCTGTACTCGCGCCCGAGCGCCGAAATGCGCGGGATATCCACAAGCCCCGGCGCGGCGTCGGACGCTTTGAAGCCCTTTGCGCCGAACACGGCATCGAGCAGGCAGGTGTTCGCGCCGGTATCGAGAACGAATTTATACTTCTCATCATCTATATCGACATCTATGACCGGAAGGACATCTGTCCGCATATCATACGCATCATAGCTGCCTGATATCTCTTCATCCAAAGTCAGCAGCGTATCGGCATAATCCAGGAGCACCTTATGGCTCCCGATAACATCATATCCTACGGTGCCGAGGAACCTGATATCGGCCTTAAGGCTTTTCAGCGGCTTCTCGACATAATCCATATCCAGCATGAGCACCGATGTGTCGGCAGTTTCCCACTCGCGGCATTTGATCGTGCATTTCGCGGCAACGGTAGTCTCGGCTTTCAGCTCCCCGGAAAAGACCGAGACCTGCTTCTCGCTGCCCTCCGCGTCGGCAAAATAGCTCTTGTTCAGACAGGTCTGCATAGCCCCGGTATCAAACGCCATCTGCCCGGACTTGCCGTTCACGGTCACATCGAGCAGGATAATACCGCCGACTGTTTCAAAGGGTATCTTCATAAAAAACGACCTCCTTGTCCGGTACGCAGCAGTTCCGGACTTTTTTATCATTATATCACAAATTCCCCGATCGTGCAATAGGGTGCTTACGAGAAAAGCCCCCGATATCATCTTGACATTTCTGCCCTTATATGGTATCATCTTAAAGAGGTGTATGATATGAAACTGCTGATAATAAGACACGGCGACCCGGATTACGAAAATGATACGCTGACGCCTAAGGGCGAGCGCGAAGCCGAACTGCTCGCGGACAGGATAGCGCCGCTCGATGTTGAGGAATACTACTGCTCTCCTCTCGGACGCGCCCGGAAGACCGCTTCATATACGCTGGAACGCGCGGGGAGGACTGCCGTTATCTGCGACTGGCTGCGGGAATTCGATACCGTTCTCGTCAGAGATACCGAGACCGGGAAAAAGCGCCTTGCTTGGGATCAGCTCCCCGCGATGTGGACAAATGTCCGTGAATTCTACGACAAGGACGAATGGGTGAATGTCCCGATGATGAAGTCGGAGGGAATGGCCGGGGCGGTAAACAACGTTACGGGTTCGCTCGACGCGGTGCTTGCCGGACACGGATATAAGCGGCACGGGAATTATTATCTCGCCGAAAGGCCGAACGCCGGCACGCTCGTTTTCTTCTGTCATTTCGGGGTCTCCTGTGTCCTTCTCGGGCATCTTCTCGGAATATCGCCCATGGCTCTCTGGCACGGCGCGATCTCGCTCCCCACATCGGTGACTACGCTCTGCACGGAAGAGCGCCGCGAGGGTATCGCGTCATTCCGCATGAGCGGCTTCGGCGATATCTCGCATCTGTACGCGGGCGGAGAAAGTCCCGCGTTCTCGGGGCGCTTCTGCGAGATGTATTCAAACGCCGACGAACGGCACGATTGACAGAGTCGTATAAATTGCGCGAAAAACGGAGGTCTTATTTATGAACAGGAAAACCGCTGCCGCGATCGCGGCGATAATAATGCTCTGCGGGGCGGCCTGCGGCTGCAAAAATAACGGTGCCGCGCAGACCGGACTGCCCGGAGCGGAGAAATCCGCCCCGGGAGCTGTTGCCGACACCGCGGAGAGCGATGTCATAGCCGCGGGTACCATACTCCACGCGTGGTGCTGGTCGTTCGATACCATACGCGAAAGTATGGCCGATATCGCGGCCGCGGGATATACCGCGGTACAGACTTCCCCCGCGAACGCCGTTGTCGAGGGCGGCGACGGCGGTATGCAACTTATGGGGCGCGGCAAGTGGTATTATCAGTACCAGCCGACCGGCCTCACGGTGGGGAATTACCAGCTCGGCACGGAGCAGCAGTTTAAGGATATGTGCGCCGAGGCCGATAAATACGGGATAAAGGTGATAGTCGATATCGTCCCGAACCATACCGCGTCGGATATCTCCGCCGTGTCGGACGAGCTCAAAAGCACAGTCGGCGGCGAGGAAGCGCTGTATCACAAGAATTACCTCAAGCGCATCAACAATTACAGCAGCCGTATCGAATGCACGTCGTATTCGCTCTCCGGACTGCCGGACGTGAACACGGAGAACCCCGCTTATCAGGACGCGCTAATAGCGTATATGCAGCAGCTTATCGCGGACGGAGCGGACGGGTTCCGGTTCGACGCGGCAAAGCATATCGCGCTGCCGGATGACCCGCAGGCGGACGAGAGCTTCCCGAATACGTTCTGGGAGCGCATCACGACCGCGATAGATAACAGTAAGTATTTTATGTACGGCGAGGTGCTGCAGGGCGACAACGACCGTATCGCAGCCTATGCCTACATAATAGGACACGTCACCGCGAGCGATTACGGGAAGCGTGTTCGCGGGCTTATCGAGGGGAAGATGCTCAACGCGAAAATGCTCTCCGATCATCTTGCGGAGGACACTTCCGGGCTGGTCACTTGGGTGGAATCCCACGACACCTACGCCGACGGTACTTCCGCGCAGCTCACCGAAGCGCAGATAACGCTCGGCTGGGCGATCATCGCGGCGCAGGGCGGCGACACGACCCCGCTGTTTCTCGCGAGACCCTACGGCAGCACGGAGCGTGACCGCTGGGGGCGTATGAACCGTATCGGCGCGGCGGGAAGCCCGCTGTACAAGTCGGAGCCGATAGCCGCGCTGAACCGTTTCAGAACGGCTATGTCCGGCGAGCCTACCGAGCTTCGCAATTCCTCCGACAACAACGTTCTCATCATCGACCGCGGTTCGCGGGGCAGCGTCCTTGTCTGCTGCAAGACCGCGGGCTGTGATATAAGCGAGCCTACCTCGCTTCCCGACGGGGAATATCCCGACCGCGGCGGTATGAACGGGACATTCACCGTCAAAGACGGCATACTGACCGGAAGCATCGCTCCCGAAAGCGCGGCGGTGCTGTATAATGACGGTTACACAGAGCCCGATAAGATGCCCGCCGTCTCCCTTGAAACGGACACATTCGTGATAGACGGGACGCTCACCGCAAAGCTGCGCGTCAACGGCGCCGCGGAGGGAGAATATACGCTCGGAGAAAAGACCGCGGCGTACAAGGACGGCGACAGTCTCGATATCCCCGCCGGAACGCAGACGCTGCGGCTCACCGCAAAAAGCGCGGACGGGCGTGAGACGGCAATGACGTATTGGTTCACCGACCGTAAGGCCGTTTCCGTGGGCAGCACCGTGACCTTCACAAAGCCGACCTCATGGGGCAATACGATATACGTCTATATCTATAACGAGACAGTCTCGCCGGTGCAGAAGAACGCGGTATGGCCGGGAGCCGAAATGACTCCCGCCGGGGACGGCACATACACCTATGTGCTCGACCGCGACTGGGACAGCGCGCTTGTCATATTCAGCGACGGGGCTTCGCAGTTCCCCGCGGCTATGGAGCCCGGTATCGAGCTGACCGAGGAGATGTATTTCGAGCTCGCGGATTAACGGCCGATAATTTTCGCGCGGCTCTTTACAATTCCGACAAAATATGCTATACTTAAAACAGGAGAATGAAATTGTCCTTCCGGGTCACGGAAGGTGAGATGCGGCTCCCGCGGGAGCCGGGCGATACGGAGGTACAAAATGAACAACGAGCTTACATTACACATATTCGCATTTGACTGCAACGCCATACCGGTAGAGCAGCACGACAATGTCATCAAAGCGATAAAGAAGTACGGCACCGCACTGCGGAACACCGGCCGCAAGCAGCACGTTTCCGGCACGCGCTTCACGCGAAATGAGGAATCACGCGTGGTGAACTGCCCGCTTGAGAAATTCAAGGTGAACTCGTGGCTCGAGAACGACGGGAGCGGCGTCTGCAATATGCTCGACTGCACCGCGAACGTTATGATCGAGGCAGGGAAGAGGCTCGCTTCCGAGCCCGAGGAGCAGCGTCCCTCACAGGTGATCGTTTCCATAATCGTGTTCGGCCGCGACAACGCGAGCGTTCACTACACCTACGATCAGCTCCGTGAAATGATAGCGGTCCAGCGCGATGTCTATAAGTGGAAATTCTTCCTGCTGACGGATTTCACGATCAATATGGAAAAGCTCGGTATCGCCGATGAGGACACCATACTTATAAAAAAGAGCGAGGCGGACTGGTTCAAGCGCCCATACGAGGAGCTTACCGGGAAAATGGTAGCTTGCTTGCAACAGCAGCAGCAGTGAGCGTGAGGCATTCCCGCCATTAAAATACGGCTTTCAATAAAAACGATCCGGCGGATATGACGCATTTAGTCACATCCGCTGTTTGTTTCGGAAAAATTTTTATGATTCCCCGGATAACTCACCATAAAATTAAGCGCGCAGCACAACCACAACTATTAATTATTCATTCTTCACCAACACAGAAATAATGAACAGTGAAGAGTGAATGGTGAATAATGAATAGTTATGGGGCGGCTTCGCCGCATATCTGAATAACGATGCTGCCGAATCATATCATTATGGTGAGTTAAATGGGTGATCACAAAAAATTTTTCAAAAAAAGTGTAACATTCAGGGTATTTTTGTCGTTATTATTTATAGAGGCCTCTGAAAGAGAAAAACAGCGATTTCCGGGAGGGAAATATGGAAGACGAAAAGATAATAGAGCTGTACAAAGAGCGCTCGGAGACAGCGATCGCCGAGACCGACAGAAAGTACGGCGCAAAATGCCGCTCGACGGCCTATAACATACTGCAGGACCGCGAGGACAGCGAGGAATGCGCAAACGATACATATATGCGGCTGTGGAACTCTATCCCGCCGAAGGAGCCGTCCCCGCTGGCAGCATTCATTTACCGTATAGTCCGCAATATCGCGCTCGACCGCGTAAAGGCCGCATTCCGCAAGCGCCGCTTTGCCGGGAATTACACCGATGTGTATGATGAGCTCACCGACTGCATACCCTCCGCGGACAATGTCGCAAAGTCCGTCGAGGACAGAGAGCTCACGGAAATGATAGACAGCTTTCTCGATACGCTCGGCCGCGAGAAGAAGGCTATGTTCCTCATGCGGTACTGGGATTTCCGCCCGATATCGGATATCGCGCAGAGCCTCGGCGTCGGCGAGAGCAAGGTGAGAGTGACGCTGCTGCGTACCCGTGAGAAGCTGCGGGAATATCTTGAAAGAGAGGGAATAGATATATGAGCGATATAAGAACAAAGCAGGAACGCCTGATAGACGCGATAGGCGATACGAGCGACAAGAACGTCGCCATAGCCGTGGGAGCCGCTTCGGAGAGCAGAGAGCTCAAACGCGAGGTGAAGCGGATAGAGGTGATAACTCCCGAAATACCGGGCAAAAAAGCCGTAAAGCGCTCGGTGCTCACGCGGGTCATCTCACTCGCTGCCGCCGCCGTGCTGCTCACAGTCGGGACATGCTATCTGTTCGGGATCCTGCGCATTCAGGACAGGATAAGGCCGTACAAGCCCGCATACGAAGCGAGCGAGCATTCCCCGACGTGGAAGTCGGCGAAGGAAGCGACCGGTATGGAGTGGACGCAGCTCACCGAAGCGGAAAAGACCTTCGACAGCTCGGCGGTAAAGACGGACGCTTCCGCGAAGCTGCGGGAATACAATGTCCACGCGCTGTGGTACAAGTACGACGGGAAAACGCTGATACTGCGCTACGACGTTGAATACACCGGCTGGTGGAGCATAAGCCCCGATATGGCGGGATTCGGTCAGCTCCCGAGTATATGGACGTTCAGCTTCCGTAAGCAGGCTGACGCTATGAACGCGGATAACTACGATCAGGACGCTTTTCGTGGTGCAGTCACCGATGTTATCGGCATCGACCGCAGCATTTGGGAGTGCGCCTGCAAAATAGAGTTTGACGAGCCGCGCGACCGGACCGAGCTGTATGCCATAAAGAGCTACGAGGGCGTGAACAACTACGACGACCCGTACCTGCTCACGGCGCAGAAGACCGCAGAGTATATCATTCACACCGACGTGGAAATGCCCGACGACCCACTGATGTACTATACCGACAACAATATGCCGGAGCCCTTCGAGCCGGCAGACCCCGACCGCCCGCTTACCTACAGCGACGCCGACCTCCACGACAAGTTCACCGACCTGTGGCAGCGGAAGTTCCGCACTCTTGAAAACATAGTGCCGTATCTGGAAAACACCGAAAAAGTCGATGAGCTGTATGAAACGTACCGAGCCGAACAGCAGTACGACAGGCAGGCGGGCAATGTAACGCGTTACAGGATCGACGACACGGTAAACCTGTACCGCTTTATGAAAGACCTCGGTATGTCCGGCGAGGAAATGGAAGCCGCGATCACGAAAATGGACGAGGAAAACCGCCCGCTCGTGGACGAGGGCAACCTCAGCTATGATGTGCTCTTCGACCTTTATACGGGCATTTTCGGGTGGGAGAACAAGGAGGATATGGCGCTTACCTTCAAGAGCAACTATTCGATAGCCGTCGGAGAGTACGTCTTCTCGCCGCGTTGGATGTACTACCACACGATAGACGACTACAACAAAGTCGGTATCACCGCCACACAGGTGGGGCTGATGCTGGAGAGGTACAGAGAGCTCGGACTTACCGACGAGGCGTGGACGGCATTCTTCAAGAAGCTGAACGGCTATATCACCTACTACAAGAAGACCACCGAAACGCGCATATACCCCGTCCGCGACGAAGACTGCTATGGTATGACGTTCAGCGAGGCGCTTGACATACTTGAACAGCATTTCTACGGCTCGTGGAAACGCAAGCCCGCTTTAGACGGCGAATATGGCACGGTCACCTTCACCTACTCGCAGGACATCTTCGACCATGCGGGATTTCACCGGCCGCTCCGTATGGGCGAGACAGACGACATCTGGTATATGGAGTGCATGAGCAGCGGCGAGAGCGAGGTATGGGTCATCGAAAAGAGCGACCCCACCGTGATGTACTGCACCGGACTTGTATATTACAACGGCTACGACGGCAGACCCGCCCTCAACCTTGACGCGGAGTGGGTCACGAAATACGAGTATGAGGAAACGCTGACAGTGAACGAGCTGCGCTCCGGAAAGATAAGCGTGCTCGGAATGGATAAGCTGTTAAGCATCTATGGCGATGACTTCATATCATTCTACTATGAGGTGATCGAAGGCGGCTATATGTCGGACTACGGTGATTACTACGTTGTGGGAAATGATATGATGACCGCGGGTCCGGATATGTATCTCGTCGGGCGCAGTGATGATTCCGTAACGCTCGGGATCAGATATTTCAAGGAGGACGAGTATCGGAACTACCTCAATGATGCGGGCGAAGAACCCACCGAGTATTACTTTGCGGTAACGTTCACTCTG
>JAFTAG010000225.1 GCA_017458655.1 Ruminiclostridium sp.
CCGCTCGTATCGCGCCTTCAGCCGTCATATTGCACAACTTTTCCTTGACTTGCGCCGGCAAGCCTGCGGAAAATTTGTACAATCTGCCGACTAAATTCACGACACGATCGACGCACAATCTTTAATCATCGTTTCCTTAAATATGCGGCGAAGCCGCCTCCATAACTGTTCACTGTTTACTGTTCACTTTTCACTGTTCACGATAGGCACAGTCCAAAATAACAAAGGAGCTGCGCCCGAACGGGTGCGTAAGATCGGTATGTCTTATCAGGACGATAAACGCGAGCTTCTGAAGCTCAAACAGGGGATCATAGATGAATCCGAGTCGGTGATACACGAGGAGGAAAAGCCCGTCTATGACCTTCACGGCAGGAAAAAAGCCGAAAATTTCTGGTATCATAACAAATGGTATGTGATAGCGGGGGTGTTCTTCGCCGCCGCGCTCACTTTTATGCTTGTGACCACACTCGGGAAGAAGCAGGGCGATATCCGCGTAATGGTCGTGACCAAGAACAAAGAGATTTCCGCTAACGTGACGTACAAGACACAGGAGTTCGAGGAGGCTTTCGAGCTGTACTGCCGAGACTACGACGACAGCGGCTACGTCCACGTCGATATCTACAGTGCCGACCTGAGCGAGAATGCCGACCCGCAGTATATGCTCGCTGGAGTCACAAAGGTAACGAGCGAGATACTGTTCGGCGAGACGCAGATGTTCATTGTGGACAGGGAGGGTGCCGAAGCTATCACGAACGGCGATCTGACGCAGTTCGTCGATCTTTCCGCGCTTTATCCCGATATAGAATTCACCGAGGGCAGGCTGTATAAGATAAAGGGAACGCCGTTCGCGCAGAACTGCCAATATTACGAGGCCTGTCCCGACGACCTGTACATCGCGGTTCATAACGCGACGGAGCAGGACGAGAACCACGCGCGGAGCATCCCCGCAAAAGCAAAGGCTCTCGAAACGCTCGACAACATAATCCGCGGCAATTACGCGGGCTGGGTGGACGATCAGGGGCGCATTTACGGCATAACACAGAAGGAGACGACCGCACAATGACTCGTGAAAGCATATTCATCATATTCCTCAAGGGCGCGGGAATGATGCTGTTCGGGAACGTTCTCGGCGGCATTATGACCTTCTCGGCGGCACCCGTGCTGAACGAATGGTTCATACCGTATATCGCGGTGGTGCTGACCGTATTCATTTACGGCTGTCTGCTGTTCACGGCGGGCTGGCGCGACGGTCAGAGGGAAGCCAAAATGCTCCGCAACCACCGTGTCGAGAGCGTCCCGAAGTACCGCTGGATATGGCTCGGGCTGCTGCTCGCCGCCGTTATGTGCATACCCTGCGGGGTGCTGCTGCTCGGCTCTCTCGGTGTGCTTGACCTGCCCGGAGAGTTCCTGTTCGCCTTCCGGTTCGTCTGCGGAGCTCTCGCGCCGGGAATGTATATCGCCGGTCTGCAGGCTGTGCCCGCCTCGGAATACCCCGTTATATTCCCGCTGGCGCTCATGGGCGCGTATGCGGTGATAACGCCCGCGTCCGCACAGCTCGGCTACAAATTCGGCATCGACGAAAAGTCCTTCAAGGACTTTATGTATGAGAAATAAACAGGAAATTTCCAAAAGGAGAAGCTATGAAAAAAGGAATACTCTTTGACCTCGACGGAACGCTCTGGGATTCGTCACAGACGGTCATCGACTCGTGGAACGAATGTCTTGCATTAAAGACCGACCTCAACAGGACATACACCGTGGAGCAGATGAAAAGCTATATGGGCAAGACGCTCGATAAGATCGGAGATATGATGATGCCCGACCTGCCGCCGTCGGAAAGGCTGCGTATAATGCACCTGCTCGCCGACTACGAGCGCGTTTATCTGAAAAGCCACGGCTCAAACTATTTCAGGAATGAGGAAGCGGTCATACGCGGGCTTGCCGCGGAATACTTTCTCGGTATAGTCAGCAATTGTCAGGACGGCTATATCCAGATATTCATTGAGCAGTGCGGGTTCGGGGAATGCTTCTCCGACTTCGAATGCTCGAGCACGGGGCTCGACAAGGCCGGCAACATCGGGCTTGTCGCGCAGCGCAATTCCCTCGACCGTATCATTTACGTCGGCGATACCGTGCTTGACGGCGAGGCCGCCCGCAAGGCCGGGGTGCCGTTCGTTCACGCGGGGTACGGCTTCGGCAGCCCCGACGACTTCGACCTGCGGATAAGCTCTATAGAGGAGCTTCCCGCCGCCGCAAAGCAGCTATTACAAAATTGAACACAGGTCTCCCCTGCCCGACTGTATATAGTTCGGCAGGGAACTTTTTTCAAAGGTATTTAAAAAAATTTTTAAATACCTATTGACAGAGCGGAAAGCTCGTGGTATAATCTATTTAAAGAATTTTTTAAATAGGTCCGATGCTATATTTTTATCCGAATACGGAAACGAAAACAGCTCTTACAGGCGATCGTAAAAATCGAAGCGTATCTCTCCCCAACGGAGGCAGAGAGAGATACAAAAACAGATCTTGTATAAGGGGGCAGCAAGAATGAAAATTTCGGAAACATTCAAGATACTGTCGGACGACCAGCGGCGCGAGATAATCACAATGCTGCGCGGCGGACGAATGAGCGCGGGCGATATCGCGGACAGGCTCGGGATAACGCCGGCGGCGCTGTCGTATCACTTAAAGCTGCTGAAAAAGGCCAACGCGGTGATAGAGTACAGGGAGAAAAATTTCATCTACTACGAGCTTAACACGAGCGTTTTCGACGAGATACTCGTCTGGCTCGGGCAGTTCGGAGTCAGTTCAGACAAAGTGAAAGCTGGTGATGCTAATGAAGAATAGCGTATTGCTGATACTGGCTGTGGCCTCGGTAATAGTTGCGGCGGTGGCGATAACCATACTGCCCGATCAGATACCGACGCATTTCGGGCCGGACGGCGCTGCCGACCGTATCGGGTCAAAATACGAGGTACTGATCTACTCCGGCATCGTTATCGCCTGTGCGGTAATGGGAATACTGCTGCGCAGGAAGTATGAACGCGCGCAGGAAACAAATGCCGGCGAAAAGGCCGGAGCGCACTCTGCGGGCAACGCAAAGGTCGCCGTCATTGTCTGCACCATAACGGGCGTTGTAATGATCGGCCTCGAGATAGTTTTCATCTGCATAGGCTACAATGGGCTTACGCAGATCACCGGCACGGAGGCGGAGCTTTACTGCTCGATCACGGTAATACTTCTGGGGCTGCTCTTTGCCGTGCTCGGGAACATAATGCCCAAGATGAAAAAGAATATGTTAATGGGGCTGCGCACGACGTGGAGCATGAAGAATGACGAGGTGTGGGCGCGCTCGCAGCGTATGGGCGGAACTGTGACGTTCTTCGGCGGCGCGGCGACCATACTCTCGGGTATCATACTGCGCGGGTATCCTTCTCTGGTCGCGATGATGATAATATTCCTTGTTATCTTCGCGATAATGATAAAGGGCTCGCATCAGATCTACACGGACTGGGAAAAGGAGAATAAAAATGGCTGACTTACATTTCACGAATGAAGCTATCGGCGGGCTCATAATGCAGGGAGCGCTTATAATGCTGCTCCCCGTCGTACTGCTTGTAATATGGAAGATAAAGACAAAAGAGAGCATCGTCCCCGTTATCATAGGCGCGGTAACATGGTTCGTGTTCGCGATAATCTTAAAGCTCGCGCCGGCGTATTTCCTGCTGTACGGCGACAACCCCGCCGCAAAAACGATAAGCGGGAATGTTTGGTACACTATGATACTTGCGGGTGTATTGGCGGGCGTTTTCGAGGAAACGGGGCGATTTCTCGCATTTAAATTCGTGCTGAAAAACAATACCGGACGGCGCACATCGCTCTCCTACGGTATCGGCCACGGCGGCTTCGAGAGCGTTTATGTCGGCTTTCAGATGATAATTACGGCGGTCATGGGAATACTGATAAACGGCGGTATGGCAGATCAGATATTCGGGAATGCCGACCCGGCGATGCTTGAAACGGCACTGGGTCAGATCGACAAACAGGCAAATCTGACTATCGGCGAATGCCTGCTCGGAGTTTTCGAGCGCATACCGGCGATCGCGGGGCACATATCGTTCTCCGTGCTCGTGTTCGCAGCGGTAAGGGAGAGAAAGTTCCGGTATCTCTACCCGACAGCTATCGTTCTGCACGCGCTCATGGACTTCTCGGCAGTGTTCTATTCCGCGGGGATAGTGGAAATGTGGGGAATGGAGCTCATTCTCTTCATATTTGCCGCTGTAATGGCGACATTCGCCTACTGGACATATCGGCAGCTGGATGAAAGGAAAACCGAAACGGCATAAACTTACCGGCCTTGCGTATTATCACGCAGGGTCGGTCTTTTATTGCGCTGTGATTTGTAAAAAGTGTAAAATTTCCTATTGCCAAAACGCAGTTTTTGTGATATAATAGTAATAATATTATGGTCAAGCGGAACGCTTGCGCAGGTGCAGGGTGTCTCCCCCACCGGGGGAGGTGTCACATAGTGACAGAGGGGTCTGACCGACAGACCGCAGCCCTGCTGCTGTCCGCAAGGACAGTCTGTCGGAATGTTCCATTCCGACAGACTTCTCTCCGCGCACAAACGAAAGGAACGATGAAATATGGCAGGATTGATGCTCGGCAACCAGGCGGTCGCACGGGGCCTGTACGAAGCGGGCGTGGAGTTCGTTTCGAGCTATCCCGGAACACCCAGCACGGAGATAACCGAATTTGCGTCCACCTACGACAGGAATGAGATGTACAGCGAGTGGGCACCCAACGAGAAGGTGGCTTGTGAAGCCGCTATCGGCGCGTGCTTTGCGGGAAGGCGCTCCTTCTGCGCAATGAAGCACGTCGGACTGAACGTGGCGGCAGACCCGCTCTATACCGCGTCCTACACGGGCGTGAACGGCGGATTCGTGCTCGCGGTGGCGGACGACCAGGGAATGCACTCCTCACAGAACGAACAGGATTCCCGCAACCACGCTATCGGCGCGAAGCTGCCTATGCTCGAACCCGCGGATTCCGGCGAATGTAAGGAATTCACAAAGATAGCCTACGAGATATCGGAGCAGTTCGACACGCCCGTCATACTGCGGCTCTCCACAAGAGTGGCACATTCCCAGAGCGTAGTCGAGCTGGAGGACAGAAAGACCGTCCGCTACGAATACAAGAAGGCTCCCCACAAGAATATAATGACCCCCGCGAACGCAAAGCCCAAGCACGTTATCGTTGAAGAACGCACTGAGAAGCTGCGCGAATACGCCGAGACTTCCCCGCTCAACCGCGTTGAGATGTTCGGCACCGATATCGGCATCATCGC
>JAFTAG010000226.1 GCA_017458655.1 Ruminiclostridium sp.
AAGCGAGGACAACTACACGCTGATACAGCCGACCGCCCCCGTTGCAGCCGACGTGACTATCGACAAGGCTGAGCCCACGATCAATGTTACTGCTGCCGCATATAACAAGACCTACGGAGACGCGCCGTTTGTAATAGTGGGAGTTACCCCGAGCACTTCACTCGCTGCGATCGGCTATGAAGTGACCGACGGAACAGACGTTATCTCGTTGACCGACACAACGGTGACGATACTGAAAACCGGCACGGCAACGATAACCGCATATATTCCCGAAACGATCAACTACACTGCGGCAAGCGCTGTCATTACCGTCGAAGTCGCAAAGGCGAATTCTCCCAAAACCAAGCCACAGACAGAAATCAGCGTGTCAGAAAGCTGCACAACGGTGTCGGATGTCGGACTTCCGTCGGGCTGGGAGTGGGCTGATGAGGATAAGGACAAAACGCTCGCGGGAGGTGTTCCGGTCACCGCGGCGGCGAAATACACCGGTACCGATGCTGAATGCTACAACAATACGACAGTGAGCGTCACGATAACAAGAGCTTCCCACACTCATACAGCGGGAGCTGCGGTTCACGAGAATGTTACTGCTTCGACCTGCACCACAGGCGGAAGTTATGACAAGATCATCCGCTGCACCGAATGCAATGAGATCATAAGCCGTACGCACTGCACGACTGCCCCGCTCGGACATACTCTCGGCGATCCGGTGTATGAGAATGAGGTCAAAGCTACCTGCACGGGGGCAGGCTCCGGAGAGACAGCGTACTACTGCGCGGTATGCGGCACGATAATGGTCAGAACGTCAGCGATGCAGCCTGCGCTCGGTCATAACTACATATCCGTGGTCACAACTCCCGCGACCTGCTCAACAGCAGGAGTAAAAACATACACCTGCTCGCGCTGCAGTGACACCTACACCGAGGTGATACCGAAGCTCGATCACGAAACCACGGTCATTAGCGACAATGTGACTGCGGCGACCTGTACTTCTTCGGGAAGCTATGATGAAATTAATTACTGTACTCGCTGCGAAGCCGAAATAAGCCGTACCAGAATAACAGTTCCCGCGCTCGGACATAACTTTGAGAACAGTAAATGTACGCGCTGTGGAGCTATTGAGGTCAAACCGGGCACTCTTGCAGACTTATTGGAAAACGCGACCGGTGACAAGTTGATCCTTGCGCTTGTAGCTGACGAATCCGTTACCAAGCTGAAATTTCCGAAAAATGTCAAGGAGATCACAATTGACGGCGGCGGTCATACGCTCGACTTTACGGGTGCTGCGAATATCAAGCCAAATCAGGAGCTGACGCTGATAAATATGACGATAAAAGCCGAAAAGAAGGGCAATAAGCAGAACATCACACTCACCGCGGCTGCGGGCGGGCTGGTGCTCGAAGATGTAACGTTTGACGGCAAGAAAACGACGATCACCGCAAGCAAGGGCGATCTGGCGCTCGACAATGTTATTGCGAACGATCTCACGGTCAAGGGTAATGTCAAAACAACGCTGACGGTCGAAGGCGATGTCAGCGCGGCGACCGTTTCGGGCTTCGGGAATATCAAAGCCGACGGCTCGCTGACAGTGACCAAAACGCTTAAGGCCAACACGCTCGAGCTCTCCGGGAACGCTGTTCTGAATGTTGCCGCAGGTGCTGCGATAACGCTTAGCAAGGGCATTTCCGGCAACGGAACCATCAACCTTGCAAGCGGCTTTAAGGCGATAACGCTGAACGGGGCTGCCGCCGGCAGGATAAGACTGACGGGCGACAAAATGACCGACGGACAGCTGATCTTCAAGTCGAAGCTGACAAACCTCAACGATGTTTTCGACATCTCGGGGATAGCGCCCGAAGTCACCGACGGCGAGTATGAATACGGCTTGTACGCGAAGTCCGGCAAGGTTTACCTCCGCGCGTTCAAAATGCAGTTAGGTGACACGGCATACTGCGAATGGGCGGACATAATGACCGACATCACAAAGGCGGGCAAGGGCGACGAGAGCTACACGGTAAGCCTGCTCGGCAGCGTTGACCTCGGCAAGGCGTTCAAGCTTCCGACCAAGGGCAAGTATGCGGGATTGACTATCGACGGAAACGGAAATACACTGACCTATTCAGGCAGCTCTATCACACTCACCGGAAACCTTAAGCTGACAAACCTTACGCTCAACGCTACGGCGAAGAACGGCTGCACTATCAAGCAGGGCAGCTTCACGCTTGACGCGGGCGGCGCAGAGCTTGTGAACTGCAAAGTAAAATAATATTCAACAGACATGATAAAAGGGCTCCGGGCCGCATTGTTAAGCGGCTCGGAGCCTTGTTGTTCCTATTGTAGCGCAGGAAGCGCTTTTATCCGATATGTTTATCCCCGAAGGAAATAATAACCCCTGCACGGTTTATCCCATAGCCTCGGGCATATTGTCCGGGTGCGTGAGGCTGTCATAATCGGTGAAGTCGTGTATTGCCGCTCCGAACTCGTTGTCCGTGGGAACCGTGCCGTTCTCACCGCTCACATAAGGGCTCCACTCGACATATTTTCTTCCCCCGTCCTCTGTCAGCTTTATCACCACATCCGGCATTATCTCGCTGCGGTTGCATTTGAGCAGTATCGGGCGCAGATCGCCGTCCTGCTCATACAGCACCCTGCTCTCCTTCATCTCTTCTGCTTCTTCATCGTAAACAAGCTCCGATATCGTGATGCTGCCGTGAATGTCCGACGGGAGCAGCAGGTAGAGCTCCTGACCGCCGCCCGATGTAACGAAGTCAGCGGACGGGATCCTGTTGACATAGCGCACCTTCGTGTCCATTCCCGTGCGCTTGAATATCTGCGCATAAAAGTCACGGAAATTGTCGAGGTCGTCCATATCCGGCTCGACATAGCCTATGTACCGGAAGCCGAGCATCTCGCCCCTTTCACGCAGGGTATCGAACTCCTTTATCGTAGGCAAGGGGTTGAAATAATCGGGATACGGCATCTCGTCCCAGCCATCCTCAAGAACGGTAAGATCTACAGTGTCACCGGTCATCACATCGTGTCCCTTTGCAGTGTATCTGTCGATATTGTACCATTTCAGTATCGACTTTGTATAGTCCTCGACCGACGGGTCGCGTATCACCACCGAGATCATTCCGAGCTCATAGCCTGTCTCAGCTATCTCGTTTTCCACACTTTCGAGGCTCATTCCGAAAAGCTTTTCCGCCATCAGACCGATGGAATAATTGCTGTAGAAGCTGAATTCCTCCGTCGGACAGAGGTAACTCCAGTCCTGAACATCTTCGCCGCTGTCCCACGTCACCTTGAAATGGTCTTCATCGATATCGGCATCGATCATCTCCATATAACTGTAGTTTTCGGCGGCGGCTATCTCAAACCGGAATTTCGTTTTCGAGCCTTCGACCCTTTCATAGCCGAACGGCACACCGATGCCCATGTTCTGCGACAGCGTGGAACCGCAGCCTCCCTCGCGGAAGCAGTAGTAGGTCTCGTCGTAGTATTCGCTTCCCTCTTCGTTCTTCACAAGCCACACGCCAAGCCTGAACGGGTGCTTTTCGAGGTCGCTGTCATAATCGTCCGCATTCTCGTCCGATACTGCCGCTTCTTCGGGCGCGGTCTCGGTTGTTGTTTCCGGTACTTCCTCGTTCAATGCGGCTGCGGTCGTCGTCTCGCTTGCGGCAGTTTCCGATGCTGTCGATGTTTCGCCTGCAGTCGTCGTTTCGCTTGCAGCCGTTACCGCAGCCGCAGTTGTCGTTGTGCCTGCCGCCGGCGCGCTGTTCTGTGAGCAGCCGCTGAACAGCAGCGCCGCCGCGGTAAATAATACGGTAAGTTTAGTCGCTTTCATATCATTTTCTCCTTGTGTATCGGCCGAATGCCGCGTGAGCGGTCTCGTGAGCCGTGAAGTCGTGTATCTTTACACCTAAGTCGTTTTCGGTGTCCGTTTGCCGCCGACGGCAATATCATCGGAGTTTTTAAAGAAGCCCTTAAGCTTTTTTCTCCGATCGTATTGCTATGAAGCACGCACAAAGTGCGGCTCGCCGCCGTTTCCCGCGTAAATATCGATTATCGGGTACTCGTCCGGCTTCCGGAAGCCCTCCCAAAAGTCTCCGCCGTTGTCATAAAAGCAGAACCAGACATTCGGCGAGCCGTCGGGGTTTTCGGAGTATTCGATCTTCACATCACCGATCATAGCGCCGCCGCCCCTGTAATCAAGACGAAAGCTGCCGTCATCATTTACCGTGAGTGTACGTGAATCGAGGACGTCCGCTTCGTTCCATACGCCGACAATATCGGAAATGTCCGCTTCGGGCATACGCACGAGATGCAGCGCACCGTCCTGCCCGGAATAAAGGTCGTTCAGCGGTATATCGCCCGATACGCCGAAGCCGTTCCAGAACTTGCCGTTGTTCTGATAGAATGTGTACCAAAATGACTGTGTATCGTCGGGGTTGAGCAGATATTCGAGCTTTACATAACCTTCGACAGTCGTGTCGCCCTTGAAGGTAAATTTACCGTTGCAGAGGTCGCCCTCGTTTGTGATGACAACAGTCTCGGCGGGCTTATCCGCATTGTACCATGTTCCCGAAAGCGCTGCTATGCTGACACCCGACGCGGGCGGGTCTTTCAGCTCGTAGAAACCGTATTCATTCGGGACGGAATAGTTGTCCGTGCCGCCTATGGCGTTGCCGTTGTCGGGAACCAAGCGCTCCATTCCGTTCTGTCCGATATAAAGACAGCCTTCGGTCCTGTCCGCGGGAGCTGTCGCTGCACAGGCCATAAACTCATTTCCGTCCTTGTCGCAGAACACAAACCACGGCACACGCTGCCCGTTCTCGAATTCCTCATAAGTGACCCTGACCGTACCGCTTTCAAAAGAAATGCCGTCAGTGGTGTATGAATATGTTCCGTCCTCTTTTATAACATAGCAGCCACCCGGTATCCAACGATCACCGTCTGTGTCTGCGGCATCCTGCTTTTCGTGTATCCAGCGTCCGGCAATATCCTTTACATCGGGTACATATTCGTCCATATCATAATCGGGTATTTCAGATATATATTCCGCCTTGACGTAGCCGACATCATATTCGGCGGAACCGTCGGCTTTGGCAATAGCGGTCATATACCAGCCTTCCGTCTCACATTCGTAAATACTGAGCTGAGTACCGCCGGGTATCTCTCTGATGACCTCGGAGCCCTCATCGGCTTCTCCGTACAGCTTTATAGCTTCATCAACATTTAAATAGCCGCCGAAGAGCGGGTCACCGAACGGGTATGTATGCGGGTATTCCCTTATTATATCAGCCCTGACATATCCGACCGTATCGCCGCCGACTTCCGCAACATACCAGCCGTTTATATCACAGGAATATATTTCGAGCAGTGTGCCGTAGGTAAGCTCCGAAAGCTGTTCCGAGTTCTCGTCCGGAGCTTCTAACAGGTACTCGGCAGCCTTGTCCGTTTCAACATATCCTCTGAACAGGCGCATCTGTGTGCCTAAATCGGCTTTGGGGTAAGTAACTGCGGCTGTCGTTGCTTCGGTCGCTGTCGTAGTTGTTGTTTCCGCGGCGGTCGTAGTCGCGGCCGATGCCGCTGCAGGAGCCTCGGTCACTGCTGTGGTCATCTTGCCGTTCCGGCTGCACCCCGCAAGAGACAATGCGAGAAGTGCCGCTGTAATGATAACAGTCTGCTTTTTCATAAATTTTATCCTTTCATAAGTGCTCCACCGAAAGCCTGCTGCCTTTCGGGCGTACCGGCGATAAATCGTTACGGCCTTTCAGCACTGCGTACATGGCGTTTTTCAATAGAATGTGTGCAGTATAACGGCTAAAGGGCGGTAATAATGACAGGACGTCATTCGGAAGATCTCCGAACGGAGCGGCAGGAGGTTTCAGAGGTGCCCATAAGATGGCTTAAAACGCTCTCTGTAATTATAGACGCGAAATTTGATCTTTCGGTTGCACGAATTATGGGATATTTTGCATTTTTGTGATTTTTCACAAATCTGACCGGATTTTCCGGTTCACATTTGGAAGAAGCAGATGTTTTATAAAGCAGGCGTTACCCGTTCGATGTTTAGCATTATAGAGGCGCCCGATGCGGCAGACAGCTTTTCAGCGGAGGAGTTCCTTGACACAGCCGATGCCTTGGAGATCTCACCTGCCGCTCTGTTAAACGCTTCACTGTTTCCGGACAGTATTATGCCCGTGTTGTTCATAAACATTGATCACATTTTATTCTTCTCAGATCGTCGGAAGGCTCAGACCTGCGGTAATAAGAACTGTCGCGAACAGCGCAAACCCGAAGCCGAGCGACCCTCCGAGCTTCAAGCCGAGCTTTTGCAACGGCACAAGTATGAGCGCTGCGGCAACCGGATTGAACACGACCATAAACACGGGAACATTGAGCGCACCGGTGAGTATCGCCGCGGTAACGATCACAGTCGTCGCGGCAAATAAACTGACCGCGCTGATGAGCGACGGTATCTTCGGGTATTTGTCGATCGCGTTTATTGCGGTCTGCGCGTCATCATCGGATATTTTTCCCGCAAGCCTGCGATAGACGATATACTTTGTCACGACTGCCCCGTGAAAATAAAGCCCCGTATATGCGCCGATAAAGGTGTTTATTTTCAGCGCGAGCGCAAGTCCCGCGTTGTTCTGCCCGATAAGCTCCGCAAGGAACCACATTGTCAGATATGTCCCCGGCTGCCCGACGCAGGACAGCCAGAATGACTTATCGAACCAACTCTCGTTCACCTCCGTCCACCACAGCGCGATCTTTCCGAGGCTCCGCGCGTCGGCTTTGTCGTCCCTGCGCCCCGACCAGGCGAGCGGAACGTCCGCTCTCGCGCAGAGGATACCGCTTATCACGCCGATGATACCGATGATAACATAGATGTTCATTTTTCGACTGTCCCCTTTCTGTCATTCCGCTTTTATCCACTCGTTTATCTCTTTTTCAGCCTGTGCGGAACATTCAGGATCTTCCTTTCTGTATTTCCCGATAGTTTTGTACATTATCCCGATCGGCGGCATCATTTTGCAGAGGTTTTTCTAAACAACGGAAATGCGTTATTGCCGCATTTCCGTTGTGCTGTTTATATCAGACTTGTTTTGCGGTCACGCCGAGTGTTTCCCGAGCTTCCAGCCGGCGGCTTCCTTCCTCTCACCGATAAACCGTCTGTAAATGCCTTCCTCGTTCATAAGCTCACTGTGTCTGCCGTGCTGAACGATCTTTCCGTGGTTAATAACAAAGATCCGATCCGCGTTTTCGACTGTTTTCAGCCTGTGTGCGATCATTATGACGGTCTTCTCCTTCGTGAGCGACTCAACAGCCTTCATCAACAGGTTCTCATTCTCGGGATCGACATTCGCGGTGGCTTCGTCAAGAATGATTATCGGGGCGTCCTTCATAATTGCTCTGGCTATAGAGATACGCTGGCGCTCGCCGCCGGAAAGACTTACGCCGCTCTCCCCGATGACCGTGTCGTAACCGTCGGGGAGTGCCATGATAAAGTCGTGGCAGCAGGCCGCCTTTGCCGCCCGGATAACCTCTTCCCTGCCCGCGTCCGGCTTTCCGAATCGGATATTATTTTCGATCGTGTCGTTAAAAAGATATACATTCTGAAATACAAACGCGAAATTGCGCATCAGGCTGTCGTAGCTGTACTCCCTGATATCCGTTCCGCCGAGAAGTATCTGCCCCTTATCCACGTCCCAGAATCTCGCAAGCAGCTGCGTGATCGTTGTTTTTCCTCCGCCGGAGGGGCCGACGAACGCGGCTGTTGTCTTTTCGGGTATCTCAAACGATACGTCGTCGATGATCTTTTTGGTATCGTAGGAAAAATCCACGTTTCTGACGGTAAGCGTCATGCTTTCCGGTGTGATCTCCTTGCCGTCAATATCCATTGTCGGTGAGGAAAGCGCTTCGTTCGCCTTGTCAACGCAGTTCTCGATAGTTCTTGTGAGGCCGTTGAACGCCCCGACCTGATCGAGGGATTCAAAGATCATGAACGAGCAGATCATCATCATCACGGCATACACAAGGCTCATCGAACCGTTCAGACAGAACGCGATGCTCATAAGCATCATAACAACACCCGTGATCTTGTTGAGACTGCTTAAAAAGAACATTGCGACCTCATATACTGTTTCCATTCGCGTGCTGTATTTCGTGAAGCTGTCTATGGAATCATCAACGTTAGTGATGCTCTTTCCGAAGAGATCGAAATTTCTGACCTCGGCGATACCTCTGACGTATTCAAGTATCCTTGCGACCATTGTGTCCTGCGACTTTATGACTTTGTCGGAATCCGAGCTTTCCGCGCGTATCATAAGCTCCGTTCCGATAAGATATATTATCATTGAAGCGAGTGCCACAAGCGCTATCCACACATTGAAAAAGAACATTGAAGCGATTATCACAAGTGTCGTGATAATGCCCTTTGTTATGACCATAACGCATCTTGACGCGATATTTGAAAGGTTTTCCATTGTATTTGTGGCGGTAGATGTGATCTTTCCGAGCCCCTCGCTGTTGAAATATCCCATAGGCACATAGCGCAGATGCTCGGCTATCTCCATACGCTTGTAGGAAGCGGTGTTATAGCCGCCCCTTGTTTGCAGCATCGTGGTCTTCATCGACACGATCGTCTGCAACACGATAGACGCAAGTATGATACCGCCCGCTATCCAAGCGTCGTTTTGTGACAGTCCGCCTTCGAGCAGCCCCCTTATCACCACGAAAACAGCAGGTATCCTCATTGCGACGAACAGCGCGTTGAACACGCCGAGAAAGATAGAAAGATAAAACTGCTTTCTCTCTTTTTCGCCGCAGAAATCAAAGAATTTTTTTAATGTACGGAACATATCACGCTTCCTCCTTTTTTACCGCGATGTGGTTTTCCCACATACTTCTGTACAGCTCGCTCTTATTCAGAAGCTCGTCCTGTGTTCCCGACGCTTCTACCCTTCCGTCATTTATCAGAAATATCCTGTCCGCGTCCGCTATCGTGGAAAGCCTGTGCGCTATCACTATCAGAGTCTTGCCCGCGGTAAGGCGTGAGAGCGCGCTCTGTATCACGGCTTCGCTCTCGGGGTCGGTGTAGCTCGTTGCTTCGTCGAGAATGACTATCGGCGCGTCCTTGAGCATTGCACGCGCTATCGAGATACGCTGACGCTCGCCGCCGGAAAGATGTCCTCCCGAACCGCCGCAGATCGTCTGATACCCGTTTTCGAGCGACATTATAAAGTCGTGACAGCCGCATTTCTTTGCCGCTTCGATAACATCCTCGTCGGTCGCTCCCTCGCGCCCCATTCGTATATTGTCCATTACTGTCTGATCGAAAAGATAGTTTTCCTGCGACACATAGGCGATATGCCTGTTATACTCTTTGAGCGGCATATCCTTTATATTCACGCCGCCGATCTTTATCTCGCCGGAATCCACGTCCCACAGCGAAGCGATAAGTCTCGCTATGGTGGATTTCCCCGAGCCCGACGGGCCGACGAGCGCGTTGACCGTGCCGTCCGCGATCTCCATATTTATACCGTGAAGGACTTCGCTGTCCTTGTATGTGAAATGCACATCATTCAGCGTGATGCCGTGCCCGTCCGGAACAGCACTGCTCACTGCGGGACGTGTCATATCCTTTTCGTCCATTATATCCGCCATATCGCTTATTATCTCACCGACCTTTGAAATGTCGTCAACATAACCGAATACCGTAACAAGCGGCGCGACTGTCGCGAACGAAAGGATTATGAGCATTATCAGGTCTGCCGGCGCAAGACTTCCGTCAAGGCAGTAGAACACGCCCGCGGGGAGCAGACCAAGCATCGTCGCGGGGAAGCATGCCATTCCGAAGTTCTGCCAGAAATTCTGACTTTTCATCCAGTTGATAAAGCAGTCCGCTCCCTCTTTTGCGGCCTTCACGAACTTTCCGTATGAGGTCTTGCTCTGCCCGAATGCCTTGATGACCTCTATTCCCCCGATATATTCCACCGCCGCGGAGTTCAGTGCTTTAGTCTTCTTTATAGTATCGGGATAGTATTTCGGCGTAGATGACATCATTATCCCGAACGCGATAAAGCCCGCGGGAATACATATCAGCTGCCACAGCCCGACTCTCCAGTCAATGGTCATCATATACGCGAACATGGCTATTGCGCCGGCAATATTCGCGGTGAACTCGGGAGTGACGTGGGCAAGCGTCGGTTCGACCTGATCCGCACGGTCGCAGATAATGTTCTTGTATTCGCCGGACGAGCGTGCCTGCACCGCGCCCAGCGGCATCGTGTTCAGCTTTTTCAGGAGCCGTTTGCGCGCGTTGCCGATAAGTCCGAAGGTCGCTCCGTGGGACGAATATGTGGAAAAGCCGTGGAACGCGTACCGCAGCAGCCACAGAATACCGATCTGCACACCTCTGATGATATAGAAATCCATTTCGTGTCCGCCCGCGACGAGCTCACGGATAAGCGCGGCGATACATATATACGCCAGCAGCATACACGCGACTCCGAGCAGCGCCAGAATAACGCTCAACAGATATATGCCTCTCTTGCCTTCGGTGAATTCCCACAGCCAGCTGAATGTGTTATGATTCAGCACCTGCTGTTCCGCGGCAGATGTTTCATTTGCCTTGTCTTTTGTCATTTCGTTTTCCTCCTGTTATTTTTTTGCAGCGTTAGCAATTGCTAACCTTGCGCTTTTATTTATGCCCCACCACAACAGCGGGGCGTATATCCGTCAGATGCCGAGCCATTCTTTCCACGCAGGCTGAAAGAACCCTTCGAGAGTTTTGGCGTAGTGCAGAGCCTTATCCCTGTCGAGACCGTGGACAAGCGGCTGAAAGAATGCTTCCACATAAGCCGTTGTCAGAAGATGAAACTCTGTCCTGTCAAAATCGTTCACCTTGCAGCCCTTTTCTTTCAGCACATCGAGATAGCGCAGCGTTATCTCTTCCTCAAGGGTCGCGATCTTATGCCCGAGATCCTCGTACCTTGTGCCCTCCGAGCGCAGGATAAGCAGTCTGAACTCATCGTAATGGTCGTATATGAACTCCATTGTGCGGACTACCTCGCTTTTGGTCTCCCAGCTGTAGCTTCCGTCCGCGGTACCCGTCTCTTCAAAATATTCATTCTCAATAGTGCGGTAAAGCTCGTAAAAGCCGGTTATTGCAGGCTCCACAAGTGATTCGAACATTTCTTCCTTGCTTGCGAAGTGGTTGTAAAGCCCACCGACCTGAATGTTCGCTTCGGCAGCTATTCTGCGAAGCGACGCATCGTTGTACCCGTATTCGAGGAATTCCTTTTTTGCGGCTTCTATTATTCTTTTGTGGCTCTCGGTCTTGTCTCTTGACATCGGTTTTCACCTCCCCCGAACAGTTTGTCTTTTGGCAAGCAAAAATGAACAATGTTCATCGGCATATATAAATATACACCGTTCATTTAAATTTGTCAAGGGGTTTTTGAAAAAATTATAAAATTCAATATGAAAAAGCGGCAAGTTCTGTTACCTGTCGCTTTTGAAATATGATAATCAAGACAACACCGCCATAGATCCGGCAGTTCTGCCCGCAGCCCGTGATGCTCTATCGTTTGATTTTCCACGCCCTTGCGATGTCTCTGTCATCGGAGAAACGGCTGTATAAGCCGCCAAGCCTTGCAAGCTCATCATGTGTTCCCGATTGGGCTATCTTACCGTTTTCTATGGCGATTATTTTATCCGCATTTCGGATCGTCTCCATTCGGTGAGCTATCATAATGACTGTCTTTCCGCGGCAGAGCCCGTTTATGGCATCTGTTATATCACGCTCGTTTTCGGCATCAAGTGCGCTTGTTGCTTCGTCAAGAATGACGATAGGCGCGTCCTTCAGTATCGCTCTTGCAATGGATATGCGCTGCTTTTCGCCTCCCGAGATGTTCCCTCCGCCCTCGCTGATGATCGTATCATAGCCGTCAGGCAGCATCTCGATAAAATCATGACAGTGTGCGGCTTTCGCGGCGGCAACGGCCTCCTCATGTGTGGCAGTCTGTCTGCCGAGTCTGATGTTATTCTCGACGGTATCCTCAAACAGATATACATTCTGGAACACCATTGAAATATTCGACATCAGCGTCTTTTCATCGACATGGGTGATATCGGCACCGCCTATGGTGATCGTTCCGCTGTCTGTATCCCAGAAGCGGGCGATCAGACGGCAGAGAGTGGTCTTTCCGGATCCCGACGGTCCTATGACAGCGGTGGTCTTTCCCTCGGGTATATCGACGGTGATGCTGTCAAGTATTTTTGTATCGTCTATCGTGAAGGAAACATTTTCAAAGTGTATGTCGCTGCCATCGATCTGCCGGAAAGGAGTTTTCGTTTTCTGCTGAGGTGTTGCTTCGAGCTCATCGGAGCGTATCAACGAAGTGTCCAGCAGACCGATCATAGAAAGGCTGCTGCCGCTCTGTAAAAGCGAGGAAAAGATCATAAATGAGGCTGTCAGTAAAATAACCGCTCTTGAAAGATCAATACTGCCGTCGGAATGCAGCATAAGTGAGATAATGATTATCAGAAGTTCAACTCTTACTCTCCGATAATGTCCGCTGCAATATCCTCGTCCGTCCAGTCTGGATAGTTGTCTATCATATCGGATATTTCAATAAACTGGTTTTTGTCCAAGTCAAGAATACTGATAATCATTTCATCGGGTATTTTTCCCTTATGGTTTCTTACGGAAGCAATTTTGCCTTCGAGAACACCAAGCTTTTTCCCTTGCCGATGAGCCGCAAGCTCGTGTTCTCTGATATTCATAGCATAAGTCATATAATCAACCCTCCAATCATCGCTTCGTTTGATTTCCTGTACGGCTGCGTCCAGCTCTTTTGCAAACTTTCCTGTCGGCTTCTGTCCTGCCATATAGTGCAGGGCATCCTTTAATTCGTCGTTGATGTCCCCATATACTATGCCCTTGTCGTCAATGACATTAAGGTCTAACCTTACGCCCTTCGCATCATAAGACAGGTCTATGGTTTTCTGCTTTTCCGCATACTCTATCCGAGCTATCTTAATACCGAGTATATATTCAAGAAGTGGCTTACAACGATCCGGATCACTCATAACAGCACCTCAATGCAGGAAGCATTGATATGACCGCCCAAACGCC
>JAFTAG010000227.1 GCA_017458655.1 Ruminiclostridium sp.
GAAAGCGTGTGTGACCCGTCGTGCTCTGAAGATCTGCACAGATTTATCGATATGACCACGCTCGAAAAGAGACTCGACAAAAATGACACCATTACTATCGAGTATATGAACAAAGAGGGACTTTGGAGGCGCGGAAGATTTGTCGTTTCAAATCGCGATGAGACAGGAAAATTCACTCATGTATTATGGCTGACGGAGGATATCTCTGCCGAAAAAGCGGAGCGTGAGAAGCTTACCGAGCGTATCTCCACTATTTCGGACATTTATCTGACCGTACATGAGTTCGACCTTGCTTCCGACACATTTACGGAAATAAAGAACGGGAATGCAAAAGTCGGGAGTATTATCGGGTCATCACGCTCAAATGCCCGTGAAATATTCGCAAAAGTAATATCGGATATATGCGACGCTTCGTCTGTTGAAGACACTCTGAAGTTCTGCGATCTTTCCACGCTCGCCGTCCGTCTTAAAAACACGGACACCATCACTACCGAATATATGAGCACGGAAAAGAAATGGTACCGCGGAAGGTTTATCGTGTCGGTACGCGATGAAAATGCGGAAGCCACCCGTGTACTGTATCTTTCGGAGAATATCGACACCGAAAAATCAGAGCGCGATGTGCTCAATGCCCGTATATCGTCCATTTCCAACATATTCAATATGGTACATGAGGTCGATCTTGAAAACGATACTTTCAGCGAGATAAAGAACGGTACAAAATTCGCAAGGGATACTTCGGGTTCCGGCAATCCTAATGCACAGGCAACGCTTCAGCATTACGGAAAGCTTACCTGCGCTCCGTCAAGCTATGAAGAAGCCGAAAAATTCTTTGACTTCTCAACTTTGCCGACCCGACTTAAGGACATCGACACTGTATCGGCAGAGTTTGAAAACAAGGACAAAAAATGGCGCCGAGCAAGATTTATCGTATCAAAACGTGACGATACCGGAAAGCCCACGCATTTATTGTATCTTACCGAGGACATCACAGCTGAAAAGGCGGAGCGCGAGAAGCTTACCGAACGTATCTCGTCCATCGCAAACATCTATATGTCCGTTCACGAGTTCGATATTGTCGAAAACACCGTGATAATGATAAAGCTCGACAATCAGTTTGTGGACGAGATCGGGCAGGCACCGCAGCCGCACGGTAAGGAAATGTTCCGAAAACTCGCGGAAGAAGTTGTTGATCCCGAATTCTACGATGACTGTATCAGATTCTTTGATTTTTCGACCCTTTCGCAGCGCATGAGAAATTCCAGCAGCATCTCGATCGAGTTCCGCGATAAGAACGGTATGTGGGGACGCGGAAGATTCGTTGTTTCAAAGCGTGACGAAAACGGCAAGGTCACTCACGTATTGTACCTGACCGAGGACATCACGGCTGAAAAGGCGGAGCGTGACAGACTGATAGACGCATCGGAGCGCGCTCTTGCGGCAAGTGAGGCAAAATCCTCGTTCCTGTCGAATATGTCGCATGAGATACGAACACCTATCAACGCCGTGCTCGGCATGAACGAGATGATACTTCGCGAGTGCGATGACAAGAACATTCTCGGCTATTCCGAAAGCATAAGAACAGCCGGCACCACCCTGCTCGGACTTATCAACGATATTCTTGACTTCTCGAAGATCGAAGCGGGCAAAATGGAGATAATCCCTGTTGATTACGACTTGTCGAGCGTTATCAACGACCTTGTGAATATGATACAGACAAAGGCGGACAACAAGGGACTGAAACTGAAGCTTGATATAAGCAAGGAAGTACCGAAGATGCTCCACGGCGACGAGGTGCGTATAAAGCAGGTAGTGACGAACATACTTACCAACGCCGTAAAATACACCGAACAGGGCTTTGTCACATTCTGCATAGACTACAGGAAGCTCGATGATGAGCCGGAATACGTGATGCTCAATATCGCGGTCAAGGATACCGGTATCGGTATAAAGAAGGACGATATGAAGAAGCTGTTCTCCGAGTTTGACCGTATCGAGGAAAAACGCAACCGCAACGTCGAGGGTACGGGTCTCGGAATGAGCATCACAAAGCGTCTGCTCGAAATGATGGATTCGCAGTTACAGGTCGAAAGCATTTACGGGCTCGGCTCGATGTTCTCTTTCGAGCTTAAACAGAAGGTAGTCGCCTGGGACGCTCTCGGCGACTATGAAGCCGCGTACAAGGCTTCTCTCGGCAGCAGGAAGAAATACCGCGAGAGGTTCCGCGCTCCCGAAGCGCAGGTGCTCGTGGTCGATGATACACCGATGAACCTTGTGGTATTCACAAGCCTGCTCAAACAGACCGGTATAAAGATAGATACCGCAAACAGCGGTGATGAGGGATTGTCACTCGCCTTCGACAAAAAATACGATATTATATTCCTCGACCACATGATGCCCGATAAGGACGGCATACAGACCTTCCATGAGCTCAGGGCGCGGAAGAACGACCCTAATCTCGAAACTCCCGTGATATGCCTCACCGCGAACGCAATATCCGGTGCGCGTGAAAAATACCTTGCGGAGGGCTTCGACAATTACCTTACAAAGCCGATAGACTCCGTGAAGCTCGAAGAAATGCTTCTCGAATATCTACCGCCGGAAAAGGTACTGAGATCGGAGGAGAACGCACCGGAGCAGCCCTCCGGCAGCAGCGGCAGTGCTGACAGGGGCGATGTCGGTGACGACTCCGTGATACCGGGTTTTATCCGTGACATAGACGAGATAGATGTAGAGACCGGTATAAAGAACTGCGGAGGCGAGGAAGCGTATATCGAAACGATAAAGATATACGCCGGTACGGTGGAGGCCAACGCGAACGATACGGAGCGCTTCTGGCTGGACGGCGACATAAAGAACGCCACGATCAAGATACACGCGATGAAAAGCTCGTCAAGGATAATCGGTGCGACCGACCTCGGAGAGCTGGCACAGGAGCTTGAAAACGCGGGTCATGAAAACGATGCGGAAAAGCTCGGCGCACGCATAGACGAGCTGCTCGAAAGATACCGCAGGATCGGTGAAGCGCTCGCGCCGCTGATAAATACCGATGAGACGGACGAGAGCGAGCTTCCGATGATAGGTGAGGAGGATCTGCGGGAATTATACACCGGTATAAGGGAGTTCTTGTCGGTGAATGAGTTCAGCAGTGCAGTCGAGTTTATCGAGAACCTGAAAAAATACAGCGTGCCCGAAAGCGAAAGGGAACGCCGGAAAGCCCTTATTAAGGCGGCAGACGATCTTGAGTACGAAATGATACCGGAAATAATGGAAAAAGGAGAATAAAATATGGCAAGCAAGGTGACCGTAATAAGCAAGGGCGCGGTATTTATGACCGACTCGCTCGTAAAGAATCTGATAAAGTCGGGATTGCCCGCAACGGTAATTGAGCCGGATATCAAAGCGATAGAAAATGTCAGAAAGGATACAGATATTTATCTGATCTACGCGGGAGACTATATATTTAATATAGCTGACGTTCTCATTTTTCTGAAAGACCTGCTGTCCGAGGAAGAAAAGCTTCTTGGTGTGGTAGGCTATCTGAAAGAGATCGATGAGATAAAAACCATGATCCCGGAAAAGTTCATTTCACTTACAATGGAACGTCCGTTTGAAATGAAAAAGCTGATCGACGAGCTTTCAAAGCTTTCCGCCAAAGATGCGGAGCGCAAAAAGGGCAAGAACATCCTTCTCATCGACGATGATCTCACATATCTCAAAACTATGCAGGAATGGCTTTCGATGAAGTACAACATCACGATAACCAAATCAGGTATGCAGGCAATAACTTATATAACAAACCATACTCCTGACCTTATCCTGCTTGATTATGAAATGCCGATAACGACTGGTCCGCAGGTAATGGAGATGCTTCGCAGTGAGCCGAATTCCGCAAATATCCCGATAATATTCCTTACCGGAAGGTCTGACAGGGAAAGCGTAATGACCGTAATGGCGCTCAAGCCGCAGGGGTATATGCTCAAAAGCATGACAAAGGAGCAGATA
>JAFTAG010000228.1 GCA_017458655.1 Ruminiclostridium sp.
GCTTGTCACATTATCACTCTCATTCTCAAAATCATTTTCGTTTTCATTCTCAATTTCAATATCATTCTCACTCTCACTCTCATTATCATTATCAGTTGCATTTGCATGCATTTGTATGCAATTGCTTGCTTTTGCTGATTTTGCTGCATTTGAACGTTTGGTGCAGATAGACTGATACTTTTCGGTATCACGGTCGAGGTTCTGCCGGATCATAGTGAAAGCTATCCTCACGCCGGCGGAAAGTTCATCGGTATCGGGCTTACCGCCGTTGACGTAATCGAGGATGACGGTAAAAAGTGCGCCGCGCTCTTCGAGATCGAGCATATTGATGAATGCGGCGTAGTCGTTGTAGAGTATGAAGCTGTTTTTCTTCTGTGACATAATTTTTTCTCCTTTGCAGTTATTCGGCGGGCGTACCCGAAATTCTTTCAATCTAATAATATCACACCTTGACTGCGACATACAATGACATTTGTAAAATCGGATAAGAAATTTTGCAAATACCCGTTCGTGCCCGAATATATACCGTTCGTGCATGGCCGCTCTCCCGGCTTGTTTACGGGTAAAAATATATTAAAAATATCAAGTCTTTTTTGACCGGAAGCTTGACAAATGTAATATATAAGTGTATAATATCTCTATAGTATTACGGAGGGTAAATATATTATTGGCGGAGCTGTTTTGTGAAGTTGCTCAATGCTTACTTCCGGTAACGCGACTTTCCGGAATATCCGGTCCGTCCGCCGCGGGGCGGACACCACAGCTGTTAACGGTCAACAGTTCAATGCTTTGGGGGGTGTTGGTATGAGGGAGATAACGGTAATGTTCGATCTGGACGGGACGCTGCTGCCAATGGACAATGAAAGGTTCACAAAGGCGTATTTCAAGCTGCTCACGAGGAAGCTCGAGCCGCTGGGGTTCGACGCGGGGGAGCTCACGGACGCGGTGTGGGCGGGCACGGGCGCTATGGTGCGCAACAACGGAAAGAGAACGAACGAGGAGGTTTTCAGAGAGCGGTTCACCGGGCTTATCGGCGAGCGCGCGGAGAAGGCGTGGCCGGTATTCGATGAATTTTACCGTAACGAGTTCAACGAGCTGAAAAAGGTGTGCGGTGTGAATTCAAAGGCGGCCGAGACGGTGGCGATGCTGCGCAGGGAGGGCTTCGGGCTCGTTCTCGCGTCAAACCCGATATTCCCGATGACCGCGCAGGAGGCGAGAGTGCGTTGGGCGGGGCTTTCCCCGGAGGATTTTTCATACATCACTTCATACGAGAACTCCTCTTTCTGCAAGCCGAACCCGGAATATTTCCGCGACACGGCTCGGAAAGCGGGCTGCCGTCCGCTCGAATGCGTAATGGTAGGTAACGACGTGAACGAGGACACTCCGGCGATGAAGTCGGGAATGCGTGTATTTCTGCTGACGGACTGTCTTATCAACAAGGAAGGCTTTGATATATCCTATTATAACAACGGAAATTACGATGAACTTGCGGCGTTCATAAGCTCGATAAAAAAGGAACGGGAAGCGTGAACGGCGCAAATGACAGCGCCCTCTTATTCCGCATAAACAGCGGGACGAGGGGGCTTTTTCTTTTTTTCGGTTTTTTTCATTAAAAAGCTTTACTTTTTGAACATATTATGGTATAATAAAATATATCTGTGTACCTTGTGCACAAGTGCGACAAATATGCACAAGACCTGTGCGCCGATTTTGTACTTTATGAGGTCAGTGGAATGTGACCTCATTTATTTCACGGTCATCTTGACACGAGCCTTCGGTGTCACTTGCGCGGCGCGCTTTGACGACAACCTGCACTGCATCCTGCAGTGGGGGCGGCGTTAGCCCCTTGCGGGGGTTCGGGGCAGAGCCCCCGTCTAAATCTCTCATCTCATCTTCTACGGAGAAGCTCGGCTATGAACAAAAAAAGGGTCAATTTTCTGGATACACTGAAAAATTTCAGCGCGAAGCGTTTTCTGGCGGCATTTTTCGTCATTGTGTTCTTTGTTGCGCTTATCATTACATACAACATCTTCCTTTACACTTCGGTGCGCGATGACATACTGAAAAGCGGCGAGATCAGCGCTATGGAGTCGGCCGAGCAGTTCGACCGCTACCTCTCCACGGGCGTTGACGCGATAAAGCTTTCAAGTCATACCCTCGACAATATGATGCGCAAAAACGCTTCGCCCGACGAGATAACCGCCTACCTCGTTGACGAGACCGAGACCATAATCACCTCGCTCGTTCCGAATACAACGGGGCTTTATGCCTACATTCACGGTGAATTTTTCGACGGGTCGGGCTGGGTGCCGGACGAGGACTACGAGCCGACACAGCGCCCATGGTACAAAGAGGCTTTTCAGCACAGAGGAACGGTCGCGATAGTAGATCCGTATGTCGATATGCAGACGGGAACAGTGATGATGACGCTCGCAAAGCTGCTCGGCGACGGAAAGGGCGTTGTCGCCCTCGACCTCACTATGGACAAGATACAGGAAATGATAGAGCAGGAGCCCTCCGACAGCAGCGTTGTCGCCCGTATGGTGATATGCAGCAACGGCACCGTCGTCGCGCATTCCGACAAGACCGAGTGCGGCAGGAATTACAAAGAGGATACCGAGGGGCTCGGACACGCTGTTGTGGAGGAGCTCTACGACAAGGGCGGTCAGTATTTCGAAGTCAAATACGGCGGCGCTGACTACATCGTTTACGCCATGAACATCGGGAGCGACTGGTACGCGCTCTCGGTGGCGGGGTCGGAACAGGCTTATCTGCCGCTGAAACTGATGCTCCTTGCGAGTATTGCGGCTATAGTCGTGTCGGTAGTCATATTGAGCGTAGTGTTCGTGCTCTCCGCAAAAAGAAAATACAAAGCCGACGGGCTCACCGCGCAGCTTTCCTCCGCGGCGGACATCTACCTCTCCATGAGCGAGATAGACCTTGTGAACAACTCTGTCGAGCCTATCAAGAATTTCCGGCTCCCGATGGTGAATGAGATAAGCAAAGAGACCCCCGATGTGCAGGACGTCTTCAACCGCGTTATGGACGGTATGCCGGACGAGGAGACGAAGAAACTCGCGCTTGAGTTCGTGGATCTCTCCACACTTCCCGCGCGGCTCAAAAACACCAACTGCATAACGCAGGAATTCATAAGCTACAACGATATATGGGTGCGCGCAAGATTTGTGGCGTCGGCGCGCGATGACGGAGGGAACGTCACCAAGGTGCTGTGGATGCTCGAAAACATCGACGCGGAAAAGCGCACGAGAGACGAGCTCTCCCAGAAGACAAGAAAGCTCACGTCGCAGCTCTCCTCCGCCGCCGACATCTATATGTCGCTCTGCGACCTCGACGTCATAAACAACGAGGTCACCGCGATAAAGAACGTCAACCCCGCTATCGAAAAAGCGGTGAACGCCTGCGACCACAATATGCAGGAGATATTCTTCAAGATAATGACCGGGCTGCCGGAAAGCCCCACCAAGAAGCTCGCTATAGAGTTCTCCGATATGTCAACGATAGACGAGCGTATGGGCGGCGGGAATTCGCTCACGCTGGAATACTTAAGCTACGGGAATATCTGGGTCAGAGCGCGGTATGTCGTTTCCGAGCGGACCTCCACCGGCAAGATCTCCCACGTCCTGTGGATGCTCGAGAACATCGACGAGGAAAAGAAAGCCCGCGACAAGCTCACGCACCGCGCGGATAAGCTCACGGCGCAGCTTTCCTCCACCGCTGACATCTATATCTCGCTCTGCGACCTCGACCTTGTCAACAATACCGTGACCGAGATAAAGAATTCCGACCCGACTATCACAAAGGCAGTCACCGAGGGCGGACACAGAATGCGTGAGACCCTGCTCGAGCTTATGAAGGGGCTGCCGGAAAATCCCACAAAAAATGCTGCCGTGCAGTTTGCGGACATTTCCGCGATAGATGAGCGTATGAGGAACTCCACATCGCTCACCCTCGAATATCTGAGCTACGGGAATATCTGGGTAAGAGCGCGGTTCGTTCCCTCCGAGCGCACCGCCGACGGGAAGCTCTCCCACGTCCTGTGGATGCTCGAGAACATCGACGCCGAGAAGAAGGCGCGCGACAAGCTGTTCGCGGTCGCCGAGAAGCTCAACCACCAGATGTCCTCGACGGCGAAGATCTATATGTCGATGTACGACTTCAACCTCACCGACGATACGTTCAGCGAGGTCAAGGCCACCAACGACAAGGTGATAGACATAATCGGCGAGAACCGCAGCGACGCGCAGGCTACCGTAAACAACGTGATGTGCAGAATGACGGACGAGAGCTATCTCGGCACCGTCCTCGACTTCATCGACCTGTCGTCGCTCGGTGACAGAATGAGCGATACCGACACGATAACGCTCGAATATTTCAGCTCCGACCGGCGCTGGCGCCGCGGCAGGTTCATAGCCTCGGAGCGCGCGCGTGACGGGAAGCTGCTGCACGTCCTGTGGATGGTGGAGGATATCGACAAGGAGCACCGCGACCGCGAAGACCTCGTGAACAAGTCCGAGCGCGCTATCGCCGCGAATGAGGCGAAGTCGGAGTTCCTCTCGAATATGTCCCACGAGATAAGGACGCCGATAAACGCTGTGCTCGGTATGAACGAAATGGTGCTGCGTGAGAGCAGCGAGCCCGAGGTGATACGCTGCGCCGAGAATATCCGCACAGCGGGGAACACCCTGCTCGGGCTCATCAACGACATACTCGACTTCTCGAAGATAGAGGCGGGCGAGCTGCGGATAATCCCCGTGGATTACGACTTAGCCTCCGTGCTCTACGACCTTATAAATATGATAAAGCCGCGCGCCGAAGCCAAGAAGCTCACGCTGCTGCCGGTATTCGACCGCGATATGCCGCGCTTCCTCAACGGCGACGAGGTGCGCATAAAGCAGGTCATCACGAATATCCTCACAAACGCGGTGAAATACACAAGCTCGGGCACTATCACGTTTATGGTGGGATTTGACCGCATAGACGGCGAAAATATCAGCCTTCGCGTGGCGGTGAAGGACACCGGCACCGGGATAAAGCCCGAGGATATGTCGCGTTTGCTCAAAAAGTCCGACAACATCGACGATAAGATAGACCCGTCCGTGGAGGGCGCGGGGCTCGGTATGTCCATTACGCAGAGCCTGCTGTCGATGATGGGCAGCGAGCTTAAAGCCGAGAGCGAGTACGGTAAGGGCTCGTTATTCAGCTTCTCGGCAAAGCAGCGGATAACGCGCGATGTCCCGATAGGCGATTACGAGGAAGCCTTCAAAAGCTCGCTCTCGGGCAGCCGCGTGTATAAGGAGCGGTTCACGGCTCCCGACGCGAAGGTGCTCGTTATCGACGATATGCCGATGAACCTTATGGTATTTATGAGCCTGCTTCGAGCCACGAACTGCGGTATAGAGACCGCGGAGAGCGGCGACGAGGGCATAGCGAAGGCTCTCGGCACCAAGTACGATATGATATTCCTCGACCATATGATGCCCGGCAAGGACGGTATCGAGACGCTGCAGGAGCTGCGCTCCGAGGAAAACTCCCCGAACTTCCGCACTCCCGTGGTATGCCTTACCGCCGAAGCGCTCACCGGCTCGCGGGAACGCTTCCTCGGCGCGGGCTTTGACGACTACTTAAGCAAGCCCGTCGAAGCTGCGCAGCTTGAGGAGATGATGATAAAATACCTCCCGAAGAACAAGGTGCAGCTTACGGACGATCCCGTCGTCGAGGTGTGCAGCGCGTTCATACCCGACTTCATTTTCGACATCACGGAGATAGACATAGCCGAGGGCATCAAGAATACCGGCTCCGAGGAGATATATCTCGAGACGCTGCGCTCGTATGTGAAGATGACGGAAACGAACATCGAGTACGCGGAAAAGTTCTGGAAAAAGGGAAGGCTCAACAACCTTGTCATTATCATACACACGCTGAAAAGCTCCGCCCGTATGATCGGCGCGGAGTGGATACGCCGTCTTGCGTCCCGTCTCGAGGAAGCGGGCAAGGCGGGGGACACCAAGACCCTCGGCGAAGACCTCGTGGAGCTGCTCGACCGCTGCCGCATACTCGCGACACAGCTGTCACCGCTGCTTGAAGAATTACCGCCGGACTCAATTGACAACCGACAATTGTAATCAGTTAACAGTTAAGAGTTTTATTAAGTTAACAGTTAACAGTTAACAGTGTACAGTTGAGGTACGGCTTCGCCGCTTATCTGAATTGTGACAAAGCCGATAACACAGTTGAATTTCGTCACGATTCAAATATGTCCGCGCAGCGGACACCACAACTGTTAACTGTAACCTGTTAACTGTTAACTCATAAAGCTGTTAACTCATAAAGCTTCAGATTAAATAAACCCGGAGACGATCAAAACTTATGCGTTCTATTCAAAGCAAAATAATCATCGTCATATCGGCGCTGATGATCGCCGTTGTTCTGATGTTCCTGCTCACATCGACGTTCAGCACGAACGATATACTGAACAAGGACTCGGACGAGATACTCCTGTCCTCGGCGGACTTCTACGCAAACCTTATAGACGACAATTTCCGCTCGACGGAGCAGTCGGTCGGAACGATATACAACTACGCGATGAAGCGCGCAGAGACCTATCGTGCATTCCTCGGCGACGAGGAGCAGCGCGACAGCTACACTTATGATGTCTCCGAGCTCGGTAAGAGCATAGCCGAGAATACGCGCGGCGCAATGGCGGTCTATCTGCGCTATAACCCCGACGATTTCGGCTCAGCGAGCGGCTTCTGGTACACCATAAACCTCGCCGACAATTCGTGGCAGCCGTCGTTCCCCACCGATATGAGCATCTACGATAAGGACGATACCGAACACGTCGGCTGGTATTATATCCCCGTCGAGAGCAGGTCCCCGATGTGGATGGACCCATACTTTAACGCCAATCTCGGCGTGAATATGATATCCTATATAATACCGTATTTCTACGGCGATTACACGATCGGCATAATCGGTATGGATATCAGTCTCGACCTGCTGAAGGAGTCGGCTGCCGAGGTAAAGGTGTATGACTCGGGACGCGCGTTCATGATAGAGAAGAACGGCAACCTGATATACCACACGGACTATGAGAACGGCGCGGAGCTCGGTGAGCTCACCGATATGGATCGGAAGTATTTCACCGACGCGCTCGCTCTTGAGCCCGATACCGTGACCGTGACCACCGGCAGGAACGGCAATCCCGAAAAGCTCGTGATGAAGGATCTCAAAAACGGTATGATGCTCGGAGTTTACGCTCCGCTCACCGAGATAAACAGGCCGCAGAGACTGATGCTCTACAGACACCTCGGCATATCCGCGTGTATCCTTATTGCGGCAACGCTTGCCGCGCTGCTGACTGTCCGCACGATAACAAAGCCGCTGAAAAAGATGACCGAGGTGGCGGAGCAGTACGCCAACGGCAATTTCGACGAACCGATAAGCACCGGGAGCGAGGACGAGGTCGGTCTGCTTTCACGCTCGATACAGACGATGTCAACGTCGCTCAAACAGCAGATAGAGATTGCCGACAACGCCAACAAGGCCAAGAGCCAGTTTCTGGCGAGTATGTCCCACGAGATAAGAACGCCGATAAACGCCGTGCTCGGTATGAACGAGATGATACTGCGCGAGGCGAAGGACAGCACTATACTCGAATATTCCACCAACATACAGTCGTCGGGCAAGAACCTGCTCACGCTGATAAATACGATACTTGACTTCTCGAAGATAGAGGACGGGAAAATGGAGATAATCCCCGTCAACTATGAGCTCGCGCTGATGATAAACAACCTCGTGAACTCGATATCCGAGAGGGCGCGCGCAAAGAGCCTGTCCTTCATCACCGATATAGATGAGCAGCTCCCGTCGGTGCTGCTCGGAGACGATGTGCGCGTGACGCAGGTGATAATGAACCTCCTCACCAACGCCGTGAAATACACCAAAGAGGGCGAAGTAAAGCTCACGATAAAGGACGGCGGCCGCGAGGACGGCGCGGTGCTGCTCGATGTGGCGGTAAGCGACACCGGTATCGGAATCCGCGAGGAGGATATGGATAAGCTCTGCGTGGCGTTCGAGCGCCTCGAAGAGAAGAAGAACCGCACTATCGAGGGTACAGGCCTCGGTATGTCGATAGTCACCAGCCTGCTGAAAATGATGGGCAGCGAGCTGAAAATAAAGAGCGTCTATGGCGACGGGAGCACCTTCTCGTTCAGACTGAAACAGCCCGTAGTTGACCCCGAGCCTATCGGGAATTACGAGGAGCGCGTGAGGGCGAGCCTGCGGAAGAACTCCGCAAAGTCGCTCCCGAAGATAGTCGGCGCCAAGGTGCTGGTAGTCGATGATTTCGCGATGAACCTCAAGGTCTCCAACAACCTGCTCAAGCTGTTCGGCATAACCCCCGACCTTGTGCTCTCCGGCAAGGACGCGATAAAGGCGATAGGGAAGAAGACCTACCACCTCGTGTTCCTCGACCATATGATGCCGGGAATGGACGGTATCGAGACGCTTGCCGAGCTGCGTTCGAGGAACCTCATAGGCTCCTTCACGAAGGTGATAGCCCTCACCGCGAACGCTGTCGTAGGCGCGCGTGAAACGTATCTCGCGGCGGGCTTTGACGACTACCTCTCAAAGCCTATCGAGATGAAGGAGCTCGAACAGATACTGCTGCAATACCTGCCGGATATCTATATAACCTACCCGGACGAGGATCCCACGGCCGCGGATATACCCGAGCCCGCTAAGGCGGCGGCTCCCGAGCAGAAAAAGGACGGCGCGGTGGTGTTGGAATTCACGCCGAAGAAGAAGCAGGAGATACTTGACGACAAGCAGAGCGGCACCCCCGTGATAATGGAATTCGCGCCGCGCGGAAAGGCATCGAAGGAGCCCCCGAAGCCTGCCCGCGATATCGACGGCGAGCTTATGACAAAGGCGGGCGTCGATGTCCACGCGGGACTCGCGTACTGCGGCGGTCAGCGTGAGCTTTACGACGATGTGCTCGACGACCTCGCGCGCTCCTGCAAGTCCAGAAGCGAGGAGCTCGACGGATATCTTCGCGCCAAGGACTGGGAGAACTACCGCGTACTGATACACGCGCTGAAAAGCGGTTCCCGCACGGTCGGGGCGGATAAGCTCTCCGCAAAGGCGAAGGAGCTCGAGGATGCCGCAAAGGCGCTCGATGAGAACTTTATTCTTGCAAACCACGCCGCGTTCATCAGAATGTTCGCGGACACCGCGGAAGCGATAACAAGCATCACCAAAGGGAGCTGATGACAGATATGGACGATGAGAAGTGGGTCATCGTTGTTGATGACGATATCTCCAACCTCAAGATCGCCGGAACTATCCTGAGCGAGAACGATATGCGCGTTACCGCCCTCAACAGCGGGACTGCGCTGATAGATTACATCGGCGACGGAAATACTCCCGACCTTGTGCTGCTCGACGTGCTCATGCCCGTGCTGGACGGCTTCGGGACTATGAAGAAGCTGCGCGAGGAGCTGCACTCGGACATTCCGGTGATATTCCTCACCGCCGACGAGAACAGCGAGACCGCCGAGCGCGGAAAGGCCATGGGCGCCGCGGATTTCATCAGAAAGCCCTTCGAGGCTGAAATGCTCGTGAGCCGCGTGCAGCGCGTGCTGAACGGTCACGCGAAGCCCGGCGGACCGTCGGACGAGACCGCCGCGGTGATAGCCGCGAACGCTTCACTCAGCGCTCCCGACGCTCCCGCCGGCGACAATGACATCGCAAAGATAAGTATGCTTTTTGACGAGGGCGACGCTTCACGCGGGGCGCTGCTGCTCGGACAGGACACCTTCGGCACGATATACCGCTATTTTGTGCGGCATATGCAGCGCTACAACGGCAGCGCCTACAAGGTGCTGTTCACGGTGCAGCCTATCGACAACGATATGACCGACACCGAGCTGTTCACTGTGGCGGAGCGCTTCGGCGAGCGCATTCGCGGTACACTGCGAAACAGCGATATAATGCTGAGGTATTCCCCCGCGCAGTATTTTCTGATGCTGCCTATGGTGGTGGTCGAGGATATCGAAAAGATAAAAGACCGTATCGTAAAAACGTGGAGCCTCGATGAAGCCTCTTCCCGTGTGCAGTTACTGTGCGCGGCGGAGCCTATGGGCTGTGTGCGGCGGGAAATGCCCGAGGTGAACGGGCTCGACTGGCGGTACGCGCGGGTGAACCTGCCGACCGACAAGCTGCTCGAGGACACCGTTACCGACTTTTTCAATTCGATGCAGGGGCGGCTCGACCGTCTCAACGGCTCGTTCGAGAAGATAGACGACCCGATAGCTCTCGACTCCTACCGCATCGAAGTCCACGCGATGAAAAGCTCGTCCGCTATGGTCGGACTTATCTCGCTGTCGGGAGTTGCCCGGCTGCTGGAGAATTTTGCCAAGAGCGGCGATACCGCGGGCATACGCAGCCTGCACCCGATTTTTGCCGAACAATGGCTGACTGTCCGGAAAGACCTCGGGACGGCGTTCGGGCTGCTGAAAGACGATGCTATGCAGGCGGACGGAAAAGCCGTGCTGCCGTCGCTGCTCTCGGTACTGCGGAGCGGCATAGAGGATATGGATATTGACGCTATCGACAGAACGCTCACAAAGATAGGCTCGTACAGCTACGACGAGAGGACGACCGCCCTCATCGGAAAGCTGCGCACAGCCGCTATGGAGCTCGACGACAGCGCTGAAGAAATAATAAAGGAGTTACTGCAATGAAGAAGATCATGCTGATAGGAGAACCCACCGGGAACACGAAGGTGCTTGCCGATAAGCTTGCCGCGGATTTCAGCGTACAGACCGGAAGCTTTGACGCGGAGGCTGTATATGCTACGCTGGAGGCATTCCGGCCGGATATGATAGTCATATCGCTCGAGGGTATCCGCGAGTCGAGCAAGGCTATTTTCAGACACATTAGCACGAATTACGCAAGCACTCCCGTTTTCACTGTGGGAACGGAGAAGGAGCGCGAGGTTTTCGGACAGTATTACAGGGAGAAGCAGTTCGAGAACATCGAGCGCACTGATCCCCCCGACAGCGTTTGCGAGACTATCGCCGCAAAGCTCGGCGAGGGCGGAGCAGCCCACGCCAAGGGCTACATAATGATAGTTGACGACGATATGTCCGTGCTGCGCTCGGTAAAAGCCATGCTCGAGGACGAGTATGAGGTAGTGATAGCAAGCTCCGGCACCAGCGCCATAAAAATGATGGATAAGCGCGTGCCCGACCTTGTACTGCTCGATTACGAAATGCCGCACTGCGACGGCCGCGAGACGCTCCAGATGATAAGAACTATCGATAAGACCAAGGACGTCCCCGTAATGTTCCTCACAAGCATCACCGATCAGGATCATATCGACGCAGTCCTCGGCCTCTCGCCCCTCGGCTACCTCGTAAAGCCCGCCGACCCCGTAGCCTTGAAAGAAGCAGTCGAGAGAGTCCTCTACCTGCTGTAAGAGAGCAGAGAGAGTCGCTTCGCTCGAGAGGAAGAGATTTTGAGAATGGGGCTCTCTGGAGCTTGCCTTTAAGCGCCGCATCCGTGCGGCGGTCTGAGCAAGCTCTTCAATGCGTCCTGCATTGCCCCAGACCCCCGCAAGGGGGCAAACGCTGCCCCCTTGACCCGAGCGGCGGCGACGGCCGCACCGAATCCGCGTCGAGAGTTTCAGCAGACAATCAGCATTAGTCCGCGCCTATAGCGCTGTTTAAGCGGCGCACAGGGGCTCTGCGAGCGGCGAACCGCCTTGCTGTTCCGGCAAACAGGGGTGTGGGGGCGAAGCCCCCACATAAAAGTATAGCCCCCTCCCCGAGGGGAGGGGGTTGGGGGTGGGGCATAGAAAAATTCAACGACCGGTCGTAGCTGCACAGACCCAAACAAATTCCCAAAACAAAAGCCCCCGAAAAAAGCGGGAGCTTTTCTGATGTCACGAACAGAACCGATGTGCGCCGATAGTGGCGATAACAGGCCGCGAAAAAATAAAGCTGTTGGACGTTTTATCGGGATTGTAGTAATAGATAGCTCCCCCCGTGGGATCCCACCCCGCGAGAGCGTCACGGGCGGCCGAGTAAGCGCTCTCCGCGACCGGCTCGTAGAACTGCCCGTCGTTGATAGCCGTGAACGCGCCGTTCTGATAAATGACCCCGGCGAGGGTGTCGGGGAACGACGGGTGCTCGATACGGTTGCAGATGACCGCGCCGATAGCCACCTGTCCCACATACGATTCACCGCGCCCCTCGGCGGATATCATTCTCGCCAGCAGCCTGATATTCGCGTCGGTGGCTGCCGGAACAGTGCCGATAGTGATGCCGAGCCTTTTGAGCGTCTTATCATCGGCTGTCCCGGTCTGCGGCAAGCCCTGTTGCTTCTGGAACTTCTTCACCGCCGCCTGTGTCTGTGAGCCGTAATACCCGGTGATCTCGCCCGTGAACAGACCGCGTTCTTTAAGTACGCGCTGTATCTCCTCGACCTCCGTTCCCGACGAGCCCGTCTGCGAATACGCCGGCACATCGGTGTTTGTTTGCGCGGCTGCCGCGCAGAGTATCACCGTTATAAGAAGTGTCAGCATTTTATAAAAACCGTTCATTTGTATCTTCCTTTCCGCGTTTTGTACGCAGTAGTAATTTTCCGCAATTTTCGGCAAAATATGCACCGAGCAGGGAAGATAACAAAATTTCATTTATACCTTGCCAAAACCATACAAATATGGTATAATATCTATGATCGGGTTCCCATAAATAGGGAAGCGGTGCAGCTCACAAGACAGCCCGCGTAAATGGTGTTGAGGCGCAGCCCCACAAAGATAAATCAGGGCGTGGGGGTGCGGCCCCCACAGAAAAAACACCCCCCTCCCGGGGGAGGGGGCTTGGGGGTAGGGACACCGCACATATTTGCCGTAAGAGGTGATATTACTTGGGAAATGAAAATAAAATGACATTCGAGGGGCTTGCCCTCGCTCTCGCCAACGACTACGAGACGATATACTGCCTGAACTCAAACGATGACAGCTATGTGGAATACGGCATTTCGGGCGAAAAGAAGGAGCTTGTTGTGAGATCCTCGGGCGGCGACTTTTTCGCAGATACCGTGGAGAACTGCCATAAGCTCGTATATAAAGAGGACAGGGAGAAGTTCCTCGCCACATTCAAAAAGGAGTATGTTTTTGAGGTAGTCAACAGCGGTATGTCGTTTTCGCTGACATATCGTCTTATGGTGCATGGCGAGCCGCGCTACTACAATTTAAAGACCATTCGCGGGATAAGCGGAGAGTCCGATTTTATCGTGATAGGTGTTCGCTGTGTTGACGCTCAGGTCCGCCGTGAGCAGGAGGCTGCCGCCGAGACCGAAACATATTCCCAGATAGCGAAAGCGCTCGCGAGCCGCTACGAGGTGATATACTACATCGACGTGAACACGAACGCGTACATAGAGTACAGCTCGAGCGAGGATTACGCCAAGCTCGGTGTGAAGAAGCAGGGAGATGATTTCTTCACTGCCAGCAACGCCGATATACAGGAATTCATTCACCCCGACGACCGCGACAGACTGCTCGACGAGCTTTCCCGCGAGAAATTCATAAGCAATCTTCGCGAGACGGGAAGATTGTCGCTGACATATCGGCAGATGCTCGGCGGGCGGTCGCAGTATGTGACTCTGTACGCGGTGCAGCCCAAAAACGACCTTGAACACGTCATAATCGCGGTATTCAGCATCGACTCGGAGAAGCGCCGTGAAAAGGCTTACCGTGACGCTCTCGGCAACGCTATGGAGATAGCGAACCACGACCCGCTGACATCGGTAAAGAACCGCAACTCGTATATCAGCACCGAAGCGGAAATGAACGATATGATCTACGACGAGCTTAACCCCGATTTTGCAATAGCGGTATTCGATGTGAACGGCCTGAAAAAGGTGAATGACGAGCTTGGGCATATCGCGGGCGACCAGTTCATAAAGAGCGCCTGCGAGATAATCTGCACCACCTTTAAGCACAGCCCGGTGTATCGTGTCGGCGGCGACGAGTTCGTCGTGCTGCTCACCGGCGGCGACCTTCATAACAGGGAAGCTCTGTTCGGCAAAATAGACAGCATTATGCAGGATCATAAGCGCGCCCGCCTTGTAACGGTCGCATACGGCGTAGCATTGTTCGACCCCGCCACCGATAAGTGTATGAAGGACGTTTTCAGCCGCGCCGACGAAGCCATGTACGAGCAAAAGAAGCTATTCAAAGCACAACGCTGAACAGAGGCCGCTACGCTTGAGAGAAGCGCTGACGCTTGAGAGGTCGCTGACGCTTGAGAGGCCGCTAACGCTTGAGACTGGGGAAAGAGGAAACCTTTTCTGAAGAAAAGGTTCTCCTCTCTCCCCAGACCCCTCTCTCTTTCCAAAAAACTTTGCCGGCTTCGCGATCAGACTTGTAAGTTTCTGCTCCTATTATAGTCACATCTAACTAAAATAACAGCACTGTCGAACGTGAACAGTGCTGTTTTTATGTACGATAAGTCTTTTAAAAGGAGCAGTTACTATAAATTAAACTGCGAAGCCAATACAGTTTTTTCGGAAGAGTGGGGGTCTGGGGGAGAGGAACACTTTCTTCCAAGAAAGGGTTCCTTTTCCCCATGTGGCTCGCCCACAGGCGAGACACGTTTCTCGAGCGGCAGCGGCTCTCTTCTCTCTCGAGCGGCAGCGACCTCTCACGGCAGATACACTCTGAATTCGTCGCTCATGAACTGTCTTGCTGCCTCGTAGATATAGTCGCCGGAGGCGGAGTGTACGGTGCGGGAGAACTTGCTGCCGTGAGGGCAGACCATGGTGAGGGGTTCACCGGCATCGTTGACGGGGTGTATCAGATCGTCGTCGGCTGCAACGACATTACCGCCGGTAATGACAACGGTGCAGAATTCCGAACCAAACTGCATAATATTGCCGGAGAGTATCTTGACGCTAACGGTGCCGCCGTGGATATAGACGACGCCCTTGCCCTGATTGCTGCCGTAGCCGCAGACGCTGTCGCCCTCGCCGTAGGCGCTTATGCGGCCTTTGACGCATTCGACATTGACCTTGCCGTAAAGTGAGCCGATGCAGGACGAGCAGTCGCCGTGAACTATAGCGGAGACCGTGCCGCCGTCAAGCTTGATGTCGGCGCTGCCCTTGTTGAGAGTACCTATGGAGCAGGCACGTTCGCCGTCGGAGATAAGGTCGAGGTCGCCGCAGGAGTATATCTGCGCATCGCCGTCATACGAGCCGAGCGATATCGAATGTCTGCCGGAGCAGCGTGATGTAATGAGCGCACGCTCATATACATTTATTTTGGCCTTGCCGTTGACCGAGCCTATACCTATTGAGTCAACACACTTGGACATTACCTTTACAACGCCGTCGGAAATGCTGATCGCCGCGCCGCTGCCGGGAATGCCTCCGCCAATGCAGACGCACTTGTCTATAGCCGCTTCAACGGAGACGATACCGGTCTGGTCGAAGCTGATGTCGCCGAAGGGCTCGTCCCAGCTCGCGCCTATTCCGACACCGCCGTTCTTTTTTACCATAACGGAGAGGTTCCCGTCGCCGACAAAGCGTACCGACGCGTCATCGGGAACATATATCGCGTTCTTGTGGATACGGTTGTCGCCTTTGAGCGTAATGACCGTGTTGCTGCCGTGGCCGAGCTGTATCGCGGGAGTCTCGGGCGAGGTGATGAAAATGTTGTCGAAGGTTATCTCGGACGCGGAGCCGTCGTTGGTCGCGATAGTGAATTCTATGCCGAAATCGCTGTTGCCCGTGACGGTGACATTCCCGCCGGGTATCTGGAGCTTGCCGAACTTTTTCAGCGTTAGATCGTACAGATCGATGACCTCGTCACGCTGCGCACGGTAGGTGAGCAGCTCGCTGTCATATCTTGCAAGGCTTATATTCTCGTCGATTATCTGACCGCGTATCTCCTCGGGTATCTCCTTGATAACGACCTCGGAGGGACGCGCGGTGTAGTAGCCCTGAATAAGGTCAACGCCGTATTCGATGACCGTGCGCATTTCCTCGAACGTCTCGACGCCCTCAGCGAGCACCTTGATGTTGTTCATCTTCGCGAATTCTATCGTGCTCTTGACGAACATCTGCTTGTTGGGGTCGTTCTGTATATTCGTGATAAGGAAGCGGTCTATCTTGATGATATGCGGTGCGTAGCGCAGCAGGTTCACGATGTTGGAGTGACCGGTGCCGTAGTCATCGACGGCTATCTGACCGCCCTCGACATTCGCGTATTCCTCGGAGTTGCCGATGATGCCGAGGTGGCGTATCGCTTCGAGCTCCTCGTCGGAAACGGTGTCCTGCTCGGTGATCTCGATAACGAAGTTGGAGATATACTGCCCGAAGCGCGCTTTCAGCTTCGATATATCCTCCTGTTTAAGGAAGTTGCCCGGAATGGTATTGATGAACACCTTTGCGTCCCCGAAGCTTTCACGCTCGCTCTCGTAGCGCGACATAACGTTGAACATCGTGGCCTTCTCGACCTCGTACAGCATATTGTATTCCTTTGCGATGTCGAGTATCTCCAGCGGCGACATCTTTATACCGCCGGAGGAGCGCATCAGCGCCTCGTAAGCGTAGATAGCGCCCGTTCGCGCGTCAACGATAGGCTGGAAGCAGTAGGTGAGCAGGTTATTCTCGATAAGCATACGGAACTCGCCGAAGCGGTCGAGCTGCGCCTCCTCGGTGGAAAGCTGCTTATCCTCCTTCATAACGGGGGAGAGACCCGCTTTCAGTCTGTTCATATACATCTCGGCGTTGGCGAGCTTCATAAAGCTGCGCAGTGTGCCGTTCCAGCCGGCATTTGCCACGGTGCAGCCGCAGTTCACTTCAAGGTAGTATTCCTTGTCGCTGGAATTGTTGTAGCCCTCTATCATACCGAAGAATACCGCTACGGCATCGTCGATGAGGTAGCTTACCTCGCTCTCGTCATCGACGTAGTTGATGATGATGAATTCATCGTCGGCGGTTCGGGCGATATAGCCGTTGGACTTGTTTGCAAGCCGCAGAGCGTCCGCAACGAACCTGACGGCCTCGTCGATATCGTCAATGCCGAAATTCTCGTAGATGAACTTATACTGCGGTATCGCGTATATCGACACCATAATCGTGCGGTTGTGGTTCGCGAGGACGGACGCGAACTCATCGAACCACTGCGTCAGACCTTTGAGGTTGGGCAGGCCGGTGAGCGAGTCCATATACATAGCGTTCATCATACTGCTCTGCATATTGCGTTTGAGGAGCTTTCCGAGCAGCGAGCCGAACGCTATATTCATAGTTTTTGAAACGCGGAAGATCTTGCGTGAGGAAGTCGCGATATCATCGGTCATAGCCGCGTAGTAGCCGCAGACGTCCGTCCCCACAAAGATAGGCGACAGAATGCACATTGTGCTGTCTTTGAGCCAGTTATCCACGTCGGGTATCATTTCCGATACGGAAAATTTGCTCTGCTTGCCGAGGCTGTAATCCAGAGCCATCGAGGAGATAACGAACAGGTCGTTTTCCGACGCGGGCTTTGACTTGTCGTAGGATTTCCCGAGCGCGGTCATAAGGAAGCTCTCGAAGATGCAGACGCTCGAATTCGGCAGTATGTAGTCTTTGAGCGCGGAGCTGAGGGCGTTGAGGTTCTCGCTTTCGAGAATGCTATCGACCCATGTGAAGATATGCGCCTCGTGGTCCTGCATCTCGTGGGCGAAGCGGTACATATAGCGGGCTCTTTCGCGGTAATTGATGTTCTTGTCGTCGCCGCAGCCGCAGGACTCCCCGTAATAGGGCGTGTATGTGTCGTAGAATACGCCGCGGGGAGCTCCGCCGTTCTCCGCGTTGATGATAAGCTCTATAGCGATCTTTGCGAGCCCTGGAATGTCCTCGCAGCAGGTCGTGAGGCGGGGAATGAAGTATTCGGCGCTTACCAGCCCGTCGAAGCCGGTAACGATGATCTGTTCGGGAACCTTTATCCCTGCCGCCGCGAGCTCATCGCACACGGTCATTGCCATAGTATCGTTGGCGCAGATGATAGCGTCGGGGAGCTCCGGCAGCTTAAGGATATGGTCGTTCATAGCCTGTATCGTCGGAACGTTCCAGTATTCGCCGTAATAGACCCTGTCGTCGGAGAAGGGTATATCGAACTGCGCGAGGACGTTTTTGAGGCAGCCGAGCCGTTTGAGGGAATCGGGGTCGTTCTCGCGTCTTCCCGCGATAAAGACGGGGCGCTTGACGTTATGCTTTATTATGACGTGTTTAAGGAGTTCGCTGTAAGCCTCAGTGTAATCGGGGAGAATGCAAAGGCACCTGTCGTGTTCTCCGTGGATAAGGACTGTGGGGATCCCGCGGGACGCAGCTTCGTTGATGATCCTGTTTTTGAGCGTCTCATCGTATATCGTTTCGCCGAGAATGACGAGCGCGTCCAGAACATCATAGTTTATGATATTATAAATGGACGCGGAGCCCTTATCGTGTTCGTCGTTATAATATAAGTCTCTCAGGCTGTTGAAAACTATCAGCTTATAGCCGTTTTCGGCAGCCCGGCGATGAAACGCGGAGAGGAAGTTCGTGCGCAGGTCGTCCTCGCATTTAGTAAGGCAAATGCCGATAACCTTAGTGTCACCAATCAAATCAGATCACCCGTCTTGTATGATACCGGAACGGTGCAGCCTAAGGATAAGTGCGTCCGGTATCTGATAGTGCGGCAGATACGCACGGCAAAAGCATTCGCGGAAAAAAGGAACAGCCGCCGATATCTGCTTTACAGTTACTGCTATTATAGCATATTTGACTTAATCAGTCAATACAAAACAACAAATTTTGTGCAACATTTCCCAAACGGTTACACTTTGGTAACACAGCCCCGCAAACACGCACAGATAGCGGAGAGAGGGGAGAGAGGAAGAGAGGAAGAGATATTGAGAATGGGGGCGCTCTGGAGCTTGCCTTTAAGCGCCGCATCCGTGCGGCGGCTTGAGCAAGCTCTTCAATGCGTCCTGCATTGCCCTCAAACTCCCGCAAGGGCCTCACGTCGGCCCTTGACCCGGCGGTGGCGCGGCCACTCCGAATCCGCGTCGAGAGTTTCAGCAGACAGTTAGCATTAGTCCGCGCTTATAGAGTTGGTTGAGCGGCGGGCAACAGTCTCTGCGAGCGGCAGGGCTTCTTGCTTTTTATTCGCTCCCGCGGGCACGCGCCCGAAGCGATCCGCGTTGAGACTTTGTGCAGGCTGTCAGCTTTCGTCCGCGCCGCAGCCTTGCTTTTTATTCGCCCCCGCGGGCACGCGCCCGAAGCAATCCGCGTTGAGACTTTGTGCAGGCTGTCAGCTTTCGTCCGCGCCGCAGCTTTGCTTTTTATTCTCCCCCGCGGGCACGCGCCCGAAGCAATCCGCGTTGAGACTTTGTGCAGGCAGTCAGCTTTCGTCCGCGCCGCAGCCTTGCTTTTTATTCGCCCCCGAGGCTGCAAGCTAACAAGCCTGCACTCGGCAGGGATTTTTCCGCAGAAAAATTTTTGGAGTACCCTTGACAAGCGGATAACGACCGGTCAACAGGAGCAGTTCCTCAAGAATCAAAACATAAAAAAAGCGCCCCCGCAGAAGCGAGAACGCTTAAACAACAAAGATCACTTTCAAACGGCGTCGATATAAACATCTTCGCAGTCGTCGGTAATATCGTGAGCAACACGATCGAGGACTTCGGATCTCTTGGCGTTATTGAAACGGTCGAGTGTACCTACGAGGTAACCTGTGATACGTCTGATACGCTCAAAGGGTCTGCTGTCGTAATGATAGGCGAGGTCAACATACTCGCCGTCGAGGTTGACGTCGAGAGCGATAAGCTTCTGACCGGGCTTTAACTGTCTGCCTCTGTCAACGTAAGTCTGAAGCTCCTCATCTGTGAGAGTTCCGCCTGTCGTGTTGATCTGAACATTCTTCATGGGTATATCCTCCTGGTCTTTCTAACAATATTTTGTTTTGTTCTGTTATTATAACACAAGATATTGTGGAATGCAAGTCCTTTTTTTAATTTTTCTTACCGACATCCCGCAAATCCGCGTTCCGCGCTATGTTCTTCATATCACAAATTTTTCCTATCATTTTTGGTGATTTTGACAAGATCACTCTTCATCGTCGAGCCGGATAGTCCCGCTGAGCAGGTCTTCGGTATCGGTCGGCGCCTCTGTCTGTGCGGTCTCGGTGGCTTCAGCGGGCTCGGTATCCTCGAGCTCCCCGTGAAGGTCGTATATCTTCCCATCGACCATACGCTCGCAGAGCTGATAGAGTATAGCTCTGTAGGCGTCGGGGGCAAGATGTATGCCGTCGCCGCCGTTGTAGTCGGACTTAAGTCCGTTGTGGGAATTTTTCAGGTCGTGCGATATCTCCGCGAAATACCACTTGTCGGACTTGTCGAGGTATTCGCGGATAGCGATGTTGAAGCTGTCGATGTTCTCGTTGCTTGTGAAGTTGGACGTTTCGAGCACGGGTGTCACGGCGCATACGATAAGCGTAGCGTCGGGCAGGAACGTCTCCACCTGTGAGAGCAGGTCGTCGTAGTTCTCGCAGTAAGCCTGCTGCGAGGTCATATTGACGTCGTTCATTCCCATTGAGAACACGACATATTCCGGCTTTAAGTCAACGAGCGCGTGGAGCACCGAGAGCTCCGCGCCGTTCACCTTGAATGTAAAATCGAAGATGTTGCGGGCTGCGACATTACCCTGTGCGACGACCTGCGACGCAGGGAGAATATCGTAGGCTTTGAGCCCGCTGCATATACTGTCCCCGACAAACACGCACTTTGAGATGAAATCATTGTACGCGTCGGAGAACTCGTAGGTCTTGTATGTTTCGACAAGCTCCCCGCCGCCGTCGGTGTTTACCACTGTCTCGGTCTCGGGGGGATCGGTGACGGCCTCGGTCGGGGGAGCGGTGGTTATGAAGCTTACCGCGGTCGTTGTGGTCTCCTCGGTCGTTGTGGTAGTTTCCGCTTCCGTGGTCGTTGTCGCCGTCGTGGTCTTTTCGGTCGTGGTTGACTCAGCCGGCGGCTCCGTTATCGGCGGGAGCGTCTGCGATATGTCCGAACATCCCGACAGCATCAGTATCGCCGCTATTGCTGCCGAAATGTACATTTTATTCCGGTGTTTCATCTGTTGCCGCCTTCTTTCGACAATTTTTGGGCAATTCCCGGCAGGCATACAGCCCGCCAGAGATAATGTTATCATATTTCTCGGCAAAAGTCAACCGCTACTTTTTTCCTACGAGCAGCACGGAACCCTTGAGCATCAGCAGGAAAGCTTCCTTTTCCGACATAAAGAACCCGTCGGTCGTATCTATAAGCTCGACCTTTTCGTAGCCCATATCCTTTAGCTTCCGCGCAAAAGCGGTCATATCGCCGAAGCGCGCAGACAGCATTATATCGTGTATGGCGAAGGTGCCGCCTTTTTTAAGCACGCGGAGCGTTTCGAGCAGCAGCTTCTGCTTGTTCACGCCGGAGATATTGTGGTAAACGTAGTTGCTCATCACGGCATCGAAGCTCTCGTCAGGGAAGTCGAGCTTTACGGCGTTCCCGTCGCGGAATTCCGTATTCGCTGCGCCCTCGCATTCGGCGTTTTTCTCGCACAGGCTCTTGCTGAACGAGGCGTATTCCATTCCCCAGCGGTCGATACCGATGACCTTTGCGCCGGGATTGCGTTTTGCGCAGGCGATAGTGAGCGCGCCGCTGCCGCAGCCGACATCAAGCCCGACACCGCCGTCCGGGATATCAATGAACTTTGCCGTTCCCTCAACTATCTGCCGTGAAAGCTTTCTCTCGCCGTTGTAGGAGAACTGTTCGCGCGCGTAAACGCTCCATATCGCGGCGATACCGACGGCTGCGGTGCCGGCTCCGAGCAGGAAGGACGCGGCGCTTCTCGGGAAGGTCTGCTTTCTTCTCGCGGCCAAAGTGACGAACGCCGAACCTGCTGCAAGCGCTCCGGTGGCGATGCAGAGCGAATTTACCATACCCGTGGGGATCCAGTTCTTGTACTGCGCCTCCTCGGGCAGGCGGTCGAATAAGTCATAATCGGGCAGGGAAGTGCTGTCCTCCGGGACGCACTCGGCGTACATCAGCGGGAAGACCGCGCTCAGAACGCATTTTCCGGTGATCTTGAAGCCGTTTGCGGCAAGAAACCTCTCGTAGCTTTCCGCGTCCCATTCGCGCATAAATCTCACGCCCGCCGCGACTAAGAGCTTTTGCGGAATCTCGCGGTTCCCCTTTACTTCTCCGTGGATAAAATTCGGCGCGATGAGCATACCGCCCGGGCGCAGCACTCTTTTTATCTCGCCGAGCACCTGCTCCGGCGCGGCGATGATATGCAGCGCGTTCGCGATCACCACGACATCGAACGAGGCGTCGTCGAAGGGCAGGAACGAGGCGTCTGCGTACATTATCTCGAGCTGCTGCGGGACATACCCCTTTCGCGCCTGTCCGAGCATATTGTCGGAAATATCGGTAGCGACGGTACGCTTTGTGACTCTCGCTATGCCTTTGGAAATGACGGCGGTTCCCGACGCGAGCTCAAGGACTTCCTTATCCTTTACCGCGCGGCGTATCATCGCGGTCATTTCGCTGTACGCCTTTCTGTTCGGCTTTACGAACAGGTCATATACGGGTGCGAGCAGATCCCAGACATTTTTTTTCACTATCATAGTACGGTTCTCCCAAGATATAAGAATTGCGGGCTGCGGTCTGAACCACAACATTCGGCATTTGTCCGTAAAATTATATACAATATAATGATTATAGCACATTTGATTTGTTTTTGCAAGGATTTTAAAAAATTTTTAAAAAAATATGAAAATGCTATTGACAAATCGGAAATTGTATGTTAAACTGTGTATAACGTATATATACAATATCGAGGTGCCTATGGATATCGTACTGAAAAATTCGGCCGATGAGCCGATATATCAGCAAATAATCACGCAGATCAAAGCGCAGATAATGGACGGGACATTAACGGCCGGGGACGCCCTGCCGTCGATGCGAACGCTTGCCGCGCAGCTCCGTATAAGCGTGATAACGACAAAACGGGCTTATGAGGAGCTCGAACGTGACGGCTACATCGAGAACTTCACCGGAAAGGGCTGCTTCGTCAAGCCGCAGAATACCGATTTTCTGCGTGAGGAGGCGGTGCGCTCGGTGGAGGAGATACTCGGCAAGGCCTGTGACAAGGCTCGTATGTGCGGCCTGACACTGGACGACCTGCGGGAAATGCTTACACTGATGTATGAAGGAGAGAACGGCAATGACTGATTACGAAAACGCTATCGAAATTAACGAGCTCACCAAGAAATACGACGGCTTCACGCTGGACAACGTGAGCTTCAACGTCCCGAAAGGCTCAATAATGGGCTTTATCGGGCAGAACGGCGCCGGCAAGACAACAACGATACGCGCGCTGCTGAACATTATCAAGACGGACGGCGGCTCAATAAAGCTGCTCGGGCTCGACCATATAAAGAACGAGTACGATGTAAAGGAGCGTATCGCCGTTGTATTCGACGAGCTCCCGTTCCACGACAGCTTCACCGGTGTAGCGCTGTCCAAGATGTTCTCCGGGTTGTATGGCGCGTGGGACGAGAAGCGATTTTTCGGGCTTTGCGACCGTTTCGGACTGCCCGTTAAGAAGAAGCTTAAAAAGTTTTCCAAAGGTATGAAGATGAAGATGCAGATAGCCACGGCGCTTTCCCACAACGCCGAGCTGCTGATAATGGATGAGGCCACGACAGGACTTGACCCCGTTGTGCGAAACGAGATACTCGATATCTTCCGGGAATACCTTATGGACGGCGACCGCTCGATACTTATGTCCTCCCACATCACCAGCGACCTCGAAAAGATAGCCGACTGCGTCACCTTCATCGATAAGGGGAAGATACTGCTGACCGGCTACAAGGACGATGTGCTCGACACTCACGGGCTGATGAAATGCACAAAAGCGGAGTATAAGGAGATAGACCCCGCCGATATGATAAGCGCGCGTGTGAACGATTTCGGCGCGGATATAATGACCGCGGACAGGGAAGGGGCTGCAAAGAGATATTACGGCTTGGCGATAGAAAAGACCACGCTCGAAGAGATCATGCTGTTCTACGTTAACCGCGAAAAGAAGGAGTGGTCGTGATGAAAAAAGGATCGTTCGCGGGACAGCTCTACCGTGAGTTTTATCTCGCCCGTAAAAGCTATATCACGGGACTTATAATGTTCGGTGTGTGGGCTGTATTCGGCTGGCTCGCACTCATAAGCTTTCAGTACGGAAATATCGGAAAGATCATAGACCATCTTGCCGCAGACAGCAGCGGCAGCGCGGATCCCGCAATGTTTGACTACGAGGGCTTGCGGCGGAATATAGAAGATCAGCTGTTCCTTTGGCTAAAGGGATTTCCCGCGCTGATGACTCTGAGCTTTATCTTTTCGGGAGCCGATATCGCGGGAAAGGACGAGTTTGCGATATGGCAGAGATACGCAAAATGCACGCCCGTTGCCCCCGCAAGACGCGCCGCGATCAAAATGCTGATGAATTTCACAGCCGCCGCGGCAGCGTTCATACTGTCCGTGGGCTATATCTCGTTCATTGACGCTCTTACGGGAAAAAGCCTCAGCTACAGAGAGCTCGCAGTTCTTATGACATCTGTCACAGCAGTTACGCTGCTGTCTGTCATAGCTCAGGTGTATATCCGAATTTTCCGCGGTATAGATAAGGGAATGCTTGCGCTTATCGGAACAGTCATTGTGATAGAAGTCGGTCTATTCATTCTGAACAAACCGGGACCGGGCGTACAGAACAAAGAGATAGACTTAGTCGGGCTGTGTGAACAGCTGTTCCCGTTCACGCCGCTGATATTCACAGGTACGCTTGCAGTCGGCTTCGGGGTGATGTATGCGCTGTACGGAAGGAGGGAAAAGTGATATGTCAGGTCTTATGTACAAAAACTTCCGTCTTAACCTTGCATCCATGATCTTTTCGCTCGTGACGGCGGCTGCCTGCTGTCTGACGATGATACTTGCGTGCCTGTTCTCGTTCGTGCTCCCCGGAAGGGTACCGGAGCCGGAAGAAGTGAGTGAGCTTACTATCGGGTTTGCGGCGTGCTACTTTCTCGCATTCTGGCTCCCATCCATGGCGAGCAGTTCGCTGTTCTCGGTAGATGAGAGCACGACATGCTGCGCGTTCGCGATGTCACTCCCGCAGGGCGCAAAGGGGCACGTCGAGGCGAAGTATTACTATATCCTCGCTCTCAATATATCCATTATGTTCATCACGTTTGTTTCCGACACCATAACCACCGCTATGACAGGCGGCGCCGCGAACAACTCCGTTATTATCGTCATTATATTTGTTTTATCGCTGCTGCTTGCCGCAATAGAGGTGCCGTTTATAATACGCTTCGGCTCACAGCGCGGAGCGGCGATAAAGGGCGCTGTCGTAGGCGGAGTGTTCATAATTGCCGCGCTTTATGTCCTGTTCGGGGACATTTCGTGGCTCCTGTCCGGCAATGACCCCATACAGGAATTGATGCTGTGGCTGCAAAGCGGCGATATCTTTTTCTGGCTGTCGCTGTTCCCGTTTGCAGCGATAGCGGCGTACTATCTGTCCTGTAAAA